>CAZYZO010000009.1:0-1383 GCA_964651905.1 uncultured Candidatus Saccharibacteria bacterium
TTTTTCCAATAAAGGGTGGGGGATTGTTAATAAAATATGGGTTTCATTCTCGGTAAAAAATTAAAAATGAGCCAAATTTTTAAAGGAGACGCGGCAATTCCGGTAACCGTTATTCAGGCCGGCCCGATTGTTGTTACCCAAATCAGAACAAAAGAAAAAGACGGTTATGAAGCGGTTCAGGTCGGATTTGACCCAACCAAGAAAAAAATAAATAAACCGCTTCAGGGGCAATTTAAAAAATTAAAAGAGAAAGACCCGCAAACCAAAGTTAATTTTCGGCATTTGAAAGAATTCAGAACGGATATTGAAAATTTAAAATTTGGAGATGTTTTGACTGTTTCCCAATTTAAAGAAGGCGATATAGTGAAAGTGTCGGGATTGTCAAAAGGCAGAGGATTTCAGGGCGTGGTAAAACGCCACGGATTTCACGGCGGCCCGCAAACTCACGGACAAAAAAACCGATTAAGAGCACCGGGTTCAATCGGCAGTACGGCATTACAAAGAGTCCGTCTCGGCAGAAGAATGGCGGGCAGAATGGGTCAAGACAAAATAATTTTAAAAAATTTGGAGATAGCCGACATTGATGCCGAGAAAAATATTTTAATGATAAAAGGAGCGGTTCCCGGGATGAAAGGGACGTTAGTTGAAATTACTAATTTCTAATTATAGAAAATTTATTTTATAAATTTTATATATAATCAGCAGATTCTATGAAGGTTAATATTTATAATCAAAAAAATGAAAAATCAGGGACAATGGAATTACCGGACAGAATTTTCAAGGTTGAATGGAATCCGGATTTAGTCCATCGGGCTTTGGCCGCTTTGTTGTCCAATAGGCGCCAGCCGTGGGCGCACACCAAAGACAGGTCAGAAGTGAGCGGTGGCGGCAGAAAACCTTGGCGGCAAAAAGGAACTGGCCGGGCAAGACATGGTTCAATTCGTTCGCCTCTTTGGAAAGGCGGAGGAGTAACGTTCGGGCCCAGAAAGGAAAGAAATTATTTTAAAAAAATCAATAAGAAAATGAATCAAAAAGCGATTTTTTCCATTCTTTCCAATAAGTTGGAAAGTCATGAATTGAAAATTATTGATTCTTTCGGAGCAGAAATATTAAAAACCAAAAAAGCCGCTGAAATTTTGAAAAAAATCATCCAAGATAATTCCAGTATTTTAATTATTCCGTCCAGAGAGCAGGTAAAAATAAAAAAGGCTGTTACCAATATTAAAAAAGTTGATGCTCTTAGTCCGCTTTCTTTGAATGTTTATGATTTGTTAAAATATAAAAATATCATTTTAGAGAAAAAAGCCGTTGAAGAAATTGAAAAAACATACAAGTTAATTTCTTAATTTTAATATGTCAATTTTTAAAAATAAAAAAAACATA
>CAZYZO010000009.1:1483-14568 GCA_964651905.1 uncultured Candidatus Saccharibacteria bacterium
CTAAGGATATATCGAAGCGAAGCCTCGCTATAGAAACAGAATTGAAGAAAGCTGAACCCAAAAGCGAGATTAAATCATATCGCGCCTCAACTGTTTTAATAATAAAACCTTTGGTCACGGAAAAAACCAGAAATTTAGCGATTAAAAACAATAAATATATTTTTATAGTTAAAAAGGAAAGTAATAAAAAAGAAGTAAAAAAAGCTATAGAAAATCTTTACAAAGTTGAGGTTATGGATGTTAATATTATTAATGTCAAATCAAAACCAAAAAGATTAGGCAGAAATATGGGCAAGAGCAAACAATTTAAAAAAGCCATCATTACCGTTAGAAAAGGGCAAACTATTGATGTGATCCCGACATAATTATGAAGCAATATTCGCCAACAACTCCGTCAAGGAGACATATGACCAGCGTTGATTATAAGACCTTAACAGGAGAAAGGCCTTTTAAGGCATTGCTTAAAAGATTGAAAAATCACAGCGGCAGGGGCAGTGCCGGGAAAATTACCATGAGGCATCAGGGCGGCGGCAATAAAAAACTTTATCGCCAGCTTGATTTTAAGCAAATGAAAATTGATGTACCGGCAATAATCGAGACAATTGAATACGATCCTTATAGAACCGCTTTTATTGCGAGAATTTTATATAAAGATGGAGAACGTTCTTATATTTTAGCTTCTTCCAATATGAAAGCCGGCGATAGAATTGTTACTTCAGAAAATGCGTCGCTTCAAGAGGGAAATCGTTCGTTTCTTAAAAATATTCCGGTTGGTTCTTTCGTTTACAACGTAGAAATGACTAAGGGCAAGGGAGGCCAGTTAGCCCGTTCCGCTGGCTCATCGGTCCAAATTTTAGCTCATGATAATGGCTTTACTCATTTGAAACTTTCTTCCGGCGAGATTAGAAAAGCTAGATGGGATAATTTTGCTTCTTTAGGGCAGGTTTCTAACCCTGAAAGTAATTTGATTGTGGTTGGGAAAGCGGGACGGGTTCGAGGCATGGGTGTTAGGCCGACGGTCAGAGGCAAGGTAATGAACCCTTGCGACCATCCTTATGGCGGCGGTGAAGGGCGAACTCAACGAGGCACGAAACGGCCAAAAACAAAATGGGGCAAGGTTACTGGAGGCAGAAAAACTAGGAACAAGAAAAAATGGTCAAATAAAATGATAATTAAGCGAAGAAAATAAGCTTAATTATCCTATTAATTAAAAGAAGAAGATAATTTTATGAGCCGAAGCAGTAAAAAAGGACCATACGTTTATCCAAAGCTGTTAAAAAAGATAGCTAATTTGAAAGCGGGCGATAAAACCGTTATTAAAACTTGGGCAAGAGATTCGGAAATTTCTCCGGAAATGGTCGGTTTCACTTTCGGCGTTCATAACGGCAAAGATTTTATTGAAGTGAAAGTCAGCGAGGAAATGATTGGGCACCGATTGGGAGAGTTTTCTCCGACTCGTAAATTTGTAAAACATGGAGGTCGTCTCCAACGGGAAGTAGAACAACAAGTTGCGGGCGTAGAAGCTCCAAAGGCAGTCCAGGAAGCAAATAAGAAATGAGTTTTTAAAAATAAATTTTTAAAATAAATTTTTATGAAAACCCAAAAAGTCCAATTGAAATATTTAAAAATGACGCCGCGAAAAGTCCGGCTAATTGCCAATTTAATTAAAGGTTTGTCGGTTAACGACGCCCAAGCCCAGCTTTTATTAAATCCGAGGAGAGCCAGTGAACCGATTTTAAAATTGCTTCAATCAGCTGTTAACAACGCCACCAATAATAAAAAGATGGCTTTAGAAAATTTATTTATCAAAGAAATAAGAGTTGATCAAGGCCCAACGCTTAAAAGATGGTTACCTAGGGCGATGGGACGAGCTACTCCAATCCACAAAAAAAGCAGTCATCTTATTTTGGTTTTAGCCGAGTCAGAAAAACCGAAAATTTCCAGATTTAAAATACAAAAACAAGAAAAAATTAAAAAACCGACAGCCAAAAAAGCCAAAACAAAAGATGAAAAAGAAAAAACAGAACGCGTCAAAAAAGAAAACAAGACTGCGGAGGATCGCGGGTTTAAACAAAAAATGTTCAGAAGAAAAAGCGTATAGCGGGCAGAATGCCTGATATATTGAGTGTTTCACTCACTATAAATAATATGTTAACGGATATATCAAAATAAAATTTTGCTATGGGACAAAAAATTAGACCAAATTTATTAAGGTTAGGAATAAATCAGGGATGGCGGGCGTCTTGGATGCCTAAAAAACATAAATTCGGAGCTTCTCTGGAAGAAGATTCTTTAATCAGAAAAACAATTAGTGCTAAAGTCAAAAATGCCGGCGTTGATAAAATTTTAATTGAAAGAACAGGAAATAATTGCCGGATTTCTATCAAAGTAGCCAGACCGGGTTTAATTATCGGTAGAGGAGGAAAGGGCATTGAAGATTTGACAAATTCAATCAAGAAAAAAATAAAAGATTTACGGCAGAAAAATAAAATTAAAGAAATGCCAAATATTAATATTAATATTGAAGAATTGAAGCGGTCTGAAATTTCGTCTGCCATTGTCGCTCAAAATATCGCTTGGGACATAGAAAAAAGATTACGCTATAGGAGGGTTCTTAAAAAATATGTAGACCAGGTTATGCAGAACAGAGAAGTAAAAGGAGTTAAAATAAAACTTTCCGGCAGATTGAATGGCGCTGAAATTTCTCGTCGGGAACAATTAGCCCGAGGGAAATTACCGCTTCAGACACTAAGAGCCAATATCGATTATGGGGAAACGACGGCATTTTGCACTTATGGGACCATCGGGATAAAGGTTTGGATTTATAAAGGAGAAATATTTGATGAAGAATAAAAAATTTTGATCTTCTATGAAGAATAAAAACCATTTTGATTTTCTATGAAAAATAAAATATGTTGATGCCCAAAAAAGTAAAACATAGAAAATGGCAGAAAGGCAGATCAAGGAAACGAGAGGTGGAGACAAGAGGAACCAAATTAGCTTTTGGTTTAGCAGGGTTGCAAGCTTTAGAAAATTCTTGGGTTGATTCAAAACAAATTGAAGCGGCCAGAAAAGCAGCCAGCCATTTTTTCAAAAAAGGAGGAAAGCTTTGGATAAGAATTTTTCCTGATAAACCGGTTACCAAAAAACCGCCAGAAGTTACTTTGGGAGGCGGCAAAGGAGCGGTTGACCATTATGTTTTTCCGGTAAAAAAAGGAAGAATTATTTTTGAAATTGACGGCATCAGCTTAGACGAAGCGAAAAAAGCTCTTCTTCAGTCGGGTTATAAATTGCCGGTAAAAACCAGAATTGTTTTAAAATAAATTTAAAATAAAATCATTATGAAACAAAGAGAAATCCAAGAGTTAAAAAATAAATCAGCCGAAGAACTTCAGAAATTATTGAAGGAAAATCATGAGAAAATAAGAAAACTCAGGTTTGATTTAGCGGGAAATAAACTGAAAAATGTTAAGGAAATTCAAAATACGAAAAAAACTATTGCGAGAATTTTAACTTTTATCAAACAAGCTAATAAATAAAAATATTATGATGGAAAGAAAAAAAATACAAAGAAAATTAGAAGGCGTGGTAGTTTCCGATAAAATGCAAAAGACCAGAGTGGTTGAGGTTAATCGTTCTAAAAAACACTCTTTATACAAGAAATACTTTAATGTTACTAAAAGATTTAAAGCCCATGACGAAAATAATGAATATAAAATTGGCGATAAAGTTATTATTGGAGAAATACGTCCCTTAAGCAAAGAGAAAAGATGGAAAATTTTATCCAAAATTAATTAAGAATGTAAAGTTTATGATACAAGAACGATCAATTTTAAAAGTCGCTGATAATACCGGAGCAAAGATAATCCGCTGTTTTAGAATTTTAGGAGGCAGCCGTCGGCGTTATGCTAGAATTGGAGATGTTATTGTGGCTTCGGTCCAGGTAGCCGAACCGAGAAAAGCCATAAAAAAGAAAGAGATTGTTAGAGCCGTAATTGTCAGACAAAGGCAGGCGCTCCGAAGAAAAGACGGCAGTTATATTCGTTTTGACGATAACGCCGCTGTTATTGTGGATAAAAAGGAACCGAAGGGAACCAGAATTTTCGGCCCCATTCCAAAAGAATTAAAAGAAAAAGGATTTGAAAAAATAATAACTATTGCGGAAAAAGTTGTATGAAATTAAAGAAAAACGACAACATTAAAATAATTTCGGGCAAAGACAAAGGCAAAACCGGAAAGGTTTTAAAAGTTTTTCCAGAAGATAATAAAATTTTAGTCGAAGGGTTGAATCTTTTTAAAAAACATGTGAAACCGAAAAAGCAGAATCAAAAGGGCGAAATAATCTTATCGCCAAGGCCTTTTAATTCTTCAAAAGCCATGATTATTTGTTCTTCTTGCCAAAAAATGACAAGAGTTGGTTATCAATTTGAAGATAATGAAAAAGGTCAGGGATTTTCCAAAAAGAAAATTAGAATTTGTAAAAAATGCAACAGCCGAATCTAAAAACAAAATATTTTAACGAAGTAATTCCCAAAATGAAGGAGATTTTCGGCTACAAAAATGATTTAGCCGTTCCTAAAATTGTTAAAGTAGCGATTAATGTTGGGATAGGCAGATTAAGCCAGCAAGCGAATTTTGAACAGAATTTTTTGCCGGAAATAGCAAAGGAACTTTCTTTGATAATCGGCCAGAAACCGAAAAATACCAAAGCAAGGATTTCTATCGCGGCTTTTAAATTAAGAAAAGGCCAAACGATCGGATTAGCGATAACTTTGAGAGCTCAGAGAATGTACGATTTTTTGGAAAAATTAATAAAAATCGCCCTTCCCCGTTTAAGAGATTTTAGAGGATTGGATTTGAGGTTGATTGATAAACAAGGCAATCTAAATATCGGTTTGAAAGACCATTTAATCTTTCCGGAAATTAATCCTGAAGACTCAAAAGTTGATTTCGGCATGGAAATTAGTATTGTCGTCAACAGCCGAAATAGAGAAGAAGCAGTCGAATTATATAGATTATTGGGGATACCATTAAAGAAATAAAAATTATGGCTAAAAAATCAGTAATTGCCAGAGCAAAAAAGAAACCAAAATATTCAACGCGGATTGTGAGGCGTTGTTTTAGATGCGGCCGGAAAAGAGGATATCTTAGAGATTTCAATCTTTGCCGTATTTGTTTCAGAGAAATGGTCAGCCGGGGTGAAATTCCTGGCGTTAAAAAATCATCGTGGTAATATGTTTATTAATTTAATAACTAAAATTAAAAACGCCCAGCAGGCAAAAAAAGAAACTTTGAAGGTTATCCATTCAAAGGAAAACGAGGCGATTATTAATATTTTGATAAAAAAAGGATATTTAGAGGGTTTTGAGAAAAAAGGACGAGGGCCAAAGAAATTTTTGGAGATTAAGCTGAAATATTTAAATAATGAAGGAGCTATCCATGGCGTAAAATTTATCAGTAAATCATCGCGCCGCTTTTATTATCGGGTTAAAGATATAAGACTAGTGAAAAGAGGTTATGGTTTGTTGGTGATTTCAACGCCCAAAGGAATTATGGACGGGAAAAAGGCAAAAAAAGAAAACGTCGGCGGAGAAGCTTTATTTAAAATTTGGTAAATCATGCCATCACGAATCGGTAAAAAACCAATAAAAATTCCTCAAGGAGTTGAAATAAAAATAGAAAATCAATCTCTTGAGATAAAGGGGCCAAAGGGGAATTTAACCTTGAATTTTTTGCCGGGTACAAAAATTGAAATTCAAGACAATAATTTATATATAAAACTTTTAAATAATGAGAGACAAACCAATATTAATCATGGGACCATGCGTTCATTGGTGTTCAACGCCGTGACCGGCGTCAGCAGCGGCTTCTCAAGAGTTTTGGAAATAGAAGGGATTGGCTTTAAAGCCGAAATGAAAGGCGATAATTTAATTTTAAATGTTGGCTTTAGTCATTCCGTAGAAGTCCCGCCAATTAAAGATGTCAAAATTTCCGTTAACAAAAATCAGATTACGGTAGCGGGCGTTGATAAAGCAAAGGTTGGAGAAATGGCGGCAAAAATAAGAGCTATCAAAAAACCCGAGCCGTACAAAGGAACCGGTATAAGATATCAAGGAGAAGTTATTAGAAGAAAAGCCGGCAAAAAGGTAGTAACCGCTGGAGGCGCACCCGGAGCCGCAACCTAATTTTATATATAATAAAAATGAAATTAGATAAAAAGATAAATTATAAAAGGCAAAGAAGAATAAAGCGAGTAAGAAGCAAAATTTTCGGCACTGCTGAGAAGCCGCGATTCTGCGTTTTTTTAAGCAATCGCTACATTTACGCTCAGCTGATTGATGACTCTAAGGGTAATACTTTGATAAACGTTTCAGTAGAAGGCAAAACCCTCAAAGAAGCAAAATCATTGGGCGAGTCATTAGCTAAAAAAGCGAAAGAAAAAAATATTATGGAGGTTGTCTTTGATAGAAGAAATTATAAATATCACGGTCGAATTAAAGCCTTGGCTGACGGCGCAAGAAGCCAGGGATTAAAGTTTTAATTTATGGAACAAAAGAAATCGGATTTTAAAGAAACAGTTTTAGATTTAAGACGGGTAACCAGAGTAATAGCTGGCGGTAAGCGTTTTCGTTTTAGAGCCACTGTCGTAGTGGGTAATGAAAAGGGACAGATAGGTGTTGGAATCGCCAAAGGTCTTGATGTCAGTCAAGCGGTGGCCAAAGCAAAAAACCAGGCCACTAAAAATTTATTTTCCGTTCATCTGAAAAAAAATACTCTTCCTTATGATGTTGAAGCGAAATTCAGCGCGGCCAGAGTGCTTATCAGACCGGCTAAATTAGGACATGGTCTTAAAGCCGGCGGCAGCGTCAGAGCCGTTCTTTCATTGGCGGGGATAAAAGACGCTTCGGCGAAATGTTTAGGGGGGACAAAAAATAAATTAACCAATGCTCTGGCGACCATTAAAGCATTAAAGAAAATAAGATAGTTTATTTAATAAAAATTATGCAACTTCACGAATTACAACCAAGACATAAAAATAAAGACCGGAAGCGGATCGGCCGGGGTGGCAAACGCGGCAGTTATTCCGGCAGAGGCATTAAAGGTCAAAAGTCCAGGGCAGGTAGAAGAATAAAGCCTGCTACCAGAGAAATGCTTTCTAGAATGCCAAAGTTGAGGGGTATAAAGTTTAAATCTTCAAAATCAAAAGCCAAGCTGATCAATATTGGCGATTTAGAAAAAAAGCTTAAAGGAGATATCATTAATAGAAAGGCTTTACTTGAAAGCAGTTTAATCAATGAAACCGATAAAAGAGTAAAAATTTTGGCGGGGGGAGAAATAAAAAGGCCGTTAAGACTTGAAGAAATAGAAATTAGTAAAGGAGCGAAAAATAAAATAGAAAAAGCCGGCGGAACAGTCAATAAAAATGAATAAATTTTTACAAATTTAATTTTCGCTTATGCTCAAGAAATTTTTACAAATTTTTAAAATCAAGGATTTAAGAAGGAAAATCTTAATTGTTGCTTGCTTGCTTTTTGTTTTTAGAATTTTGGCGGCAATTCCTATTCCTAATATTGATACATCGCGTCTAAAAGATTTTCTTGGCGCCAATCAACTGTTTGGCTTTTTAAATATTTTTACCGGCGGCGCCATGGAAAAACTTTCCATTGCCATGCTTGGTCTTAGCCCTTATATCACCGCTACCATTATCTTCCAGCTTCTTACCCTTATTTTCCCGAAACTTAAACAAATGTATTATGAAGAAGGAGCAGCGGGTCAGGCAAAATTCAATCGTTGGTGTCGCTATGTTACTGTACCTTTAGCTGCTTTTTCGGCTTACGGATTTTTGAATTTATTGATTAGCCAGGGAGTAGTAACAAGTATGGGTTTGATTGGACTTTTAAAAAACGTTGTATTAGTCGTGGCAGGTTCAATGATTTTAATGTGGATAGGCGAATTGATTTCCGAGCAGAAAATCGGCAACGGAATTTCAATGCTTATTTTTGCCGGTATTGTGGCCAGGGTTCCTTCAGGCATTAGAGAAGCTCTCCTGACTTATGATTCTACTCGTTTGCCGACATACGCTATTTTTATAGTTGTCAGTCTTTTGGTAATTGCCGGAGTGGTCTTTATTAACGAAGGAGAACGGAAGATACCCGTCAATTATGCCAAGCGGGTCAGAGGAACTAAAATGTACGGAGGCGTTTCCAGCTATTTGCCGATTCGCGTCAATCAGGCTGGCGTAATCCCGATTATTTTTGCTGTTTCGGTTTTGCTTTTTCCTCAATTTGCCGCTCAGTTGGTGGCGGTTGTTTCTAAAGACCTTTCAGTCAGATTGAACACGATTGTGAGCCAAATTTTCAACAATCAGATTATTTATGCGGCAATTTATTTTATTTTAGTGGTTGCTTTTACTTATTTTTATACTGCTATTACATTTGACCCCAAAGAAATTTCCAAAAATCTTCAGCGGTCGGGCGGATTTATTTCGGGCATCAGGCCGGGCGATAATACCAGCGATTTCCTGTCAAAAATTGTTACCAGGGTTACATTTTCCGGCGCTCTCTTTTTGGGCATAATCGCTGTTTTACCTCACTTAACTCAATTAGCCACTGGCGTTAAATTTTTGAGCATCGGCGGTACCGCTCTTTTAATTGTTGTCTCAGTTGCTTTAGAAATTAAAGACCAAATCAACGCCCAATTAATAATGAGAGAATATGAAGAAATATAATTCAAAAATCGCGATTATCATTATGGGCCAGCCAGGCGCTGGCAAAGGCACTCAAGCGGAATTATTGGCAAAAAAAAGAAATTTTTTCCATTTTGACACCGGCCAATATTTTGAACAGATCATTTTTAATCCTAAATTGCAGAAAAATCCGATTATTAAAGAGCAACGGCATTTTTTTGAAACCGGAAAACTTTTTACGCCTTCTTGGATTTTAAGTCAGATGGCCGAAAGAATTAAAGATATCGCTCGAGCCGGCCTCAGCATCGTTCTTTCCGGTTCGCCGCGGACTATTTACGAAGCTTTTGGAGACAAGAAAACTCCCGGCTTAATAAAGATTTTAGAAAAATTTTATGGCAAGAAAAATATTCATATTTTTTTCCTTAAAGTTCCTCCAAAAGAATCAATCAAAAGAAACAGTCATCGTTTGATTTGTTCAATTTGTGAATTGCCATTGCTTTCATCTGTTTCAGAAATCGGAATATCTTATTGTCCTTTCTGCGGCGGTAAATTAATAAAAAGAATTTTAGACAAGCCGGAAATCATTAAAGAAAGATTAAAAGAATTTCAGAAGTTGACGATGCCGGTAATTTTGGGATTAAAGAAAAAATATAAAGTTATCAGTGTCGACGGCAGAGGGTTACCGTTTACAATTCATAAACGGATAAATGATTCAATTAAAAACGTCTAAAGACATTGAAGGAATTGCTCTGTCTGGTAGAATCGCCGCCTCAATTGTTAAGGAATTAATTTTGAACATTAAACCCGGAGTCGCGCTGAAAACATTTGATCAGATTGCTTCGGATGCTTTTAAAAAATATAATGCTCAACCTGCTTTTTTGGGGTTCAGACCCGGCGGCGCCAATAATCCCTATCCTTTTTCCATTTGTACCTCGGTTAATGAAATTATCGTTCACGGACAGCCGACAGATTATCAATTAAAAGAAGGAGATGTTTTTAAAATTGATTTAGGAGTTATTTATAAGGGTTATTATTCAGATGTCGCTTTTACCAAAGCGGTTGGAAAAGCCAGCCCCTTGGCAAAAAAACTAATAGAAGCAACGCAGAGAGCTTTGGCTAAAGCGATTAGCATTGCTAAACCTATGAATACGCTCGGAGATATCGGTTTTATTATAGAAAAAACCGCTAAAGATTATGGATTTTCAGTTGTTAAAGATTTGACTGGCCACGGGACAGGATTTTCTTTACACGAAGACCCGACAATTTATAATTTCGGCGAAAGGAAAAAGGGGTTAAAATTGGAGCCAGGTATGGTTTTAGCGATTGAACCAATGTTAGTTATCGGAACAAATAAAATAATAAAAAGAAAAGACGAAAGCTATGCGACCGCTGACGGCGGTTTGGCGGCTCATTTTGAACACACGATTGCCATTACCGAAAAAGGTCCGAGAATATTAACCATTAATTAGCGAAACTATGAAACCTTATCTTTCAATAATTATTCCGGCTTATAACGAAGCAAGAAGATTGCCGCAGACATTGGTTGATATTGATTTTCGTTTACAAAACGCAAGTTTCACTTATGAAATTATTGTGGTTGATGATGGTTCCACGGATGCGACAATTGAAGTGGCTAAAAAGTTTTCTAAAATGATTAAAAATCTCAGATTTATTGAAAATGAAAAAAATAAAGGCAAAGGAGGCGTAGTCAAACAGGGGATGCTTCAGGCAAAGGGTCATGTCCGTTTATTCACCGACGCCGATAATTCGACTTCTATCGACCAATTTAATAAAATGATTGATTATTTCAAACAAGGATATCACATAGTTATCGGTTCTCGGGATATCAAAGGAGCTAAACTAGAACCGGCCCAGCTTTTCTATAAGAGATGGCTTGGGAATATCGGCAACTTGATTATTCAAATTTTGCTTTTGCCGGGGCTTAAAGATACTCAGTGCGGTTTCAAAGCTTTCAGCGAAGAAGCAACTCAAAAAATTTTTCCGCTGATGAGAATTAACCGTTGGGCGTTCGATATCGAAGTTTTATCCTTGGCTAAAATCTTGGGATACAAAATCAAAGAAATACCGGTTATTTGGAAAAACGACCCGGAATCAAGAGTTAAATTATCCGCCTATTTACGAGTACTGGTAGAAGTAGTAAAAATAAGAATTTGGTTATGGAAAAACGTATACAAACTAAAAAATTAAATCAATGATTACTAAACCTCAAAAATATTATTTAACGCGAGAAAAAATTAATCTTTTGAAAGAAGAGCTGAAGCGGCTGAAAGAAGTGGAAAAGCCCGAGGTGATTGAACGATTGAAATCTTCCAAAGAATACGGTGATCTTTCCGAGAATTCTGAATTTTTTGAAGCTCAAGACGATTTGACTAAAATTGAAGGTAAAATTTTTGAAATAGACGATTTGATTAAAAATGCGATCATTATAAGAAAAGCCATCAATAAAGATAAGGTAGGCGTTGGTTCGGTTATTGAAGTGAAAAAAAACGGGCAAATTTTCAAATACAGAATTGTCGGTCCTTTCGAAGCGAAACCGGAAGAAAATTTGATTTCCAATGAATCGCCGCTTGGCAAGGCATTTCTGAATAAGAAAGTCGGCGACGAAGTAATTGTTAAAACTCCTCAAGGAGAGGTAAAATATATAATAACAAAGATTGAATGAGATGCTTGAAGAAATCATTAAAGAAAGAGAAAAAAAACGAGAAGACCTTATTAAGGCCGGGGTTAATCCGTATCCAGGGAAAATAAAAAAGAGTTTACTAATTTCCGAAGCTCTTAAAAATTTTTCTTCTTTAGTTCGCCAGAAAAAAGAGGTTTTTTTGGCTGGGAAAATTATGGCTCTCCGGGACCAAGGGAAATTGATTTTTATTGATTTGGCTGACGGCTCGGCTAAAATCCAAGGAGTTCTCAAGGAAGAAAATTTAAAAAATTTTAAATTATTAAAAATCCATCTTGATATCGGAGATTTTATTGCGCTCGGCGGCGCTCTTTTTGAAACCAAAACCAAAGAAAAAAGCATAGAAGCCAAACAAGCCGAGTTAATTGTAAAATCATTAAGGCCTTTACCGAGCCAATGGTTCGGGTTGAAAAATATTGAGGAACGATTCCGAAAAAGATATTTGGATATTCTTTTAAACAAAGAGGTCAAAGAAAATTTGGTTAAGCGGTCGGAAATTATAAATGAAATTAGACAGGGGATTTTAGAGGAAGGATTTTTAGAAGTGGAGACGCCGATACTCCAGCCGCTTCCCGGCGGCGCCCGAGCAAAACCGTTTATCACTCATCATAATGCTTTAGATGCGGATTTTTATTTAAGGATTGCTCCGGAACTCTATTTGAAAAGATTGCTGGTGGCGGGGTTTGAAAAAATTTTTGAAATTAGCAGAAATTTCAGGAATGAAGGCATCGACAAGGACCATAATCCGGAATTTACGATGCTGGAGCTTTATTGGGCGTATGAAAATTGGGAAGGATTAATGGAATTTACGGAAAAATTATTAAAGAAATGGTTCCCTAAAAAATTCAAAAAAATTACATTTGAAGAAGCGATGAAAAAATACGCTAACCTTGATTTAAAAAAGAAAAATTTAAACGGAGCCGAAATAGATGAGACTTTTAAAAAAGAAGTGACGCCAAAAATAATCGAACCGACATTCATAATAAAATATCCTAAAACTATTTCACCTTTGGCGAAATCCTGCGAAGATGATTCGGAATTTACCGAAAGATTCCAATTGATTATAGAAGGCATAGAAGTAATTAATGGTTTTTCCGAATTGAACGACCCGGTAGAACAGAGAAAAAGAATGGAAGAGCAGGAGAAAATGTACCGAGCCGGCGATCAAGAAGCCAGTCGGTTGGACGAAGAATTTTTAGAAGCTTTGGAATACGGGATGCCGCCCGCTGCCGGGATGGGCATCGGCATTGACAGACTGGTAGCGCTGATTACCAAGAGCCATAATATTAAAGAAATAATAATTTTTCCAACCTTAAGGCCAAAAGAATAACATGTTAGATATAAATCTTATTCGTCAAAATCCGGAAAAAATTAAGCAGGGGATTAAAAGTAAGAATGTAAATCCAAAATTGGTGGATGATTTTTTGGCAATTGACGAGAAATGGCGGAATTATAAAAGAGCCATTGATGAAGGAAGAGCTGGACAGAATCAATTTGAAAAAGATAAAAAAATTGCCGAGGCGAAAAAAATAAAAGAAAAAATCAAAGATTTAGAAGTAAAATTAGAAAAAACCGAAAAAGAAAGAGAAAAAATTTTATATCAATTGCCGAATATTCCTCAAGAAGATGTAAAAATCGGCAAAGACAGCTCGGAAAATAAAGTTATAAGAGAAGTCGGCGAAAAACCCAAATTTGATTTTA
>CAZYZO010000009.1:14668-17563 GCA_964651905.1 uncultured Candidatus Saccharibacteria bacterium
ATAAAAATTCCAAAAATTCTCCAACCTTACATCGGCATTGAGGAAATCAAATAAGGGATACGACAAGAATGGTCCAAGCTGTTTATTATCACGAAAAAAGAAGGCGTCAGAGGGGAAAAATAAAAATTTTCTTCTTTATTTTTCTTTTTTTGGTTTTAGCCGGCGGCTTATTTTATCTGGTTGTTTTTTCGCCGGTTTTTAAAGTTAAAAAGATAAAAATAGAAGGTGATTTTAATCAGCAAGAATTAATTTCTAAATTGGAACAGTTTATAGCTGAAAATTCTAAAATCAGCCAGCTTCTCGGGGTTGAAAATATTTTATTTTGGTATGGCGATTTAACGCCTCTTGCCAAAAATTATCCCGTTATTAAGGAAATTATTTTGAAGAAATCTCTTTTTAAACAAGAAATTACAATTAAAATTAACGAAAGAGATAAATTTGGAACTTGGTGTGCGGGGCCCGCTGCCGCACCCGCTTCCTCTACCAGTGAAATTATTCCAACGCAATGTTTTTGGTTCGATAAGGACGGCTTGGTTTTCAATGAAGCGCCGCAAATTGAAGGATTTTTAATTAAAAAAATAAACGATTATTCAAACAGGGCAATAAAAATTGGAGATTTTGTTTTATCAAGTGATTTGTTCTCTAATTTTTTAAAAATATTTTCAGCATCCGAAAAAATGGGTTTAAACGCAAAGATTTTCAATATTGAAAATATTGAGTTGCAAGAAATCACTTTAGAAGAAACTATTGATGCTCCGAAAATTTATTTCAGTTTAAGATTTGATCCGATGAATACCATTTCGGCTGTTAATTCTTTAAAACAAGATCCGGGTTTTAATAAATTGCTTTATATAGATTTGAGGACAGAAAACAGAGCTTTTTATAAGCTTAAATAAACAGAGCTTGTTTAATATTTAAATAAAATAATTTACAGCTTGTAAATGAAAATCGAAGTTCCCGCCTTAAAATCAGGCTTGTAAATATCTCTTATATTCTTTAACCATAAATATTCATCTTCGGGGTTTCTGATTAATCCCGGGTGAGTTTTACCGGAAGCTATTTGGATGGTGTGGATGGAAAGCGCTAAATAATTTATTCCTTCTTCTTTAGGGTTGCCTTTGGCCGACCACCAATATTCTGCCTTATTGCCAAGGTAATATTTTGGATTACCGCCGCCAAAATAATCAATGGCGATTTTATTTATTTTTTCGCCAGCGGGCGGATTTTCAACGAAATCTTTAAACCGTTTCAAATCCTGTCCCCAGTCATAGTTGGAATCAACCACATATTTATAGCCGTTCCAAATCCCGCCGCCAATCTGGTTGAAATAAGAAAGAAAATAAGGATAGCTAAGAACAGTTTCGAGCAAGAACCAAATAACAAGGCCAGTAATTAAAATTGTTTTTAAAGAAGAAATTAATAATTTTTTAAGACTGCCGAAAACAATTTTCATAATATTTCCGGATGGCTTACCGATTATCCACCATTTTTTAATGACATCGATTGAAAGAATATAAATAAAAGGAAGAGTAGGTAAAAGATGGCGAAAGCCGATATTTAAAGGACTTTTTATGCTATAAGCCCAATAAAAAATAACAAAAGTTAAAATAGAAAAAAGCTCAAAATCAGTCCCTAGATAATTTAAAAAGCTTTGTTTAATTCCAGAATTTTTAATATTTTTAATAATACTGATGATAGCTATTAACAAAGCTAAAGCGATAAAAATCAGCGATGGCAAAGGTTCTTTAAAGGCAAAAACAGTCGGGAAATAATACCGCCAGCCGCCCGCCGAAACCTCTCCCATAAAATAATCCGTATGCCCGAAACTTGACCTTTGGAGATTAGTTAAGACGCCCAATAGATATTGAGCCAACGGCCTTAAGATTTTATTTTGGGTCATCAAAATATCAATTTCCGCCAAACAGCGAATTCGGTTAGGAAGAGGAATATTGGATTTAAACTGACAGCTTTTAAAGGCGGGGTCTGGCCCGCCGGCAAAAGAATTGAGAAGAAATTGGCTGTCGGTTAATTGTTTCCCGGGAGGATAATTAAAAGTAAAAATAAAATAAAAAATATAAATCAAAACGCAACTGATTATAAAAATAAATAATGTTTTAAAAAGATAATCAAAAATTGAGATTTTTTCTTTCCTAATTTTCCAAATAAGAAAAATAATCAGTAAAAAAATAAAAATTGGGATAAGCAGGACCGTTGAAAATTTCATTAAACTGGCAATTCCCAGTGTTAAGCCGGCTAAAAGAACGTATTTTATATTCGGCTTAAAAAGAAATTTGAGAAAATAATACAAAGCGATAAAAATACCCAAAGCTGCGCCGATATCGGTAGTGACATAATGGCCGTGGGCCAAAACGGTTGGAGAAAAAGCGAAGAGAAAAGTCGGCAGAAGAGCCCACCAGCCGCCCAATAATTCTTGGGAGAAAATATAAATAAAAACAATCAGGATTAGAGTTAAAATTATCGGGCCGATTCGCGATAAGACAATGATTTTATCGGCGTCGTTGTTTGATTGATAAATAAATTTCGTTCCCATTTCCCATTGGCCGTTGACGTCGGTTTGCCAAGCCGAACTTTCGGTCGGGAAATTAAACTTTTGAAAAAGCAGCGGGAAAGCGGCGATGGCTTTTACTAATGGCGGGTGTTCGTGATTAAGTCGATAATCTAAATATTTAACATAACCGTAACCAGCGGGAATATGAGCCAGTTCATCCATGGTGGCTGAATCTTGGACTGCAAGCCGAAACATAAAAAGAAAAGCAGATAAAACAAATAAACCTACCAATAACCACTGAAAAATTTTAGATGTTCGTTCCATAAGTTTTTATTTTATTAATAAGGGCTTGCTATATTTCATATATCAAGCTAAAGCTTGCTATA
>CAZYZO010000010.1:0-8153 GCA_964651905.1 uncultured Candidatus Saccharibacteria bacterium
GCTGCGGGACTTGGATTCGAACCAAGATACCATGCTCCAGAGGCATGTGTCCTACCATTAGACGATCCCGCAAAATTACGAAAATATTATAGCGGAAAAGATTGTTTTTATAAAGCTTTTACTATTGCGCTCTGAATTATTACCGGAGTGATCGGTCGGTCCTTTTCGTTAGTTTTAATATTGCCGATAGCGTCAACGATATCCTGGCCTTTAATAACTTTTCCGAAAATTGTGTAGTTATATGGCAAAGTATTATTTTCCAGCATTATAAAAAATTGGCTGCCGTTTGTATTTGGGCCGGCATTGGCCATAGCCACCACTCCTTTTTGATAACCGTTTTGATAAGAAGCAGTGTTAGAATTTAATTCGTCTTCAAAAGCATAGCCTGGTCCGCCCGTGCCGCAAATTCCGGTATCTTGGGAAATGCCGCAAAACGGATCCCCTCCTTGAATCATAAATCCTTTAATTACTCGGTGAAAAATTAAATTATTGTAAAAGCCTTTTTGAGCCAGTTTAATAAAATTATCCGCTGTTTTCGGCGCGTCAGAATCATAAGTTTGAATCTGAATTTCTCCGAGACTGGTTTTCAATGTAACAATATGATTTTCCATTTTTTTATTTTGGGTTGACGTTGTTGAGGTAGTGATGTTTTCCGTGCTGGTAGCTGTCGGGTTCGCGATCAGAATATCTTCTTGCATTTCATTTTGTCTTTTAAGAAGAATCTTTTCACCGACAAACCAGCCAGCACCAAGAATTACTGCCAATAAAATAATATTTAAAACAAGTTTTCTATTCATATCTTAAGGCTTCAATGGGATTTTTCAAAGCAGCTTTACGGGCCGGATAAATTCCGAAAATCAAGCCGATGACGGCGGAAACGCCCAAACCTAACAAAGCGGCGGAAATCGGAAAATTAAAAGGCCAAGCAAGATTAGCTACTGTGCTTAAGATGAAAGCCGTGACAAAAGAGAAAAAAGCGCCAATAGTAATGCCGATAAATCCGCCGATAATCGTCAGAACTATGGCTTCCAAAAGAAACTGAAACAGAATATCTTTTTCTGTTGCACCAATTGCTTTCCGCAGCCCGATTTCATGAGTTCTTTCCGTAACCGAAACAAGCATAATATTCATAATTCCTACGCCGCCGACAATCAAGGAAATTGCTGCTACTGCTGTCAAAAACATAGTCAGAACATTCATAATGGTTCCCACTTGTTCTATGGCCTCAGTTTGAGTGCCGACACTGAAATCATCTTTTTCCGGATCAGTTATGTTATGTGAATTTCTTAAAGTAATTTTTATATCTTGGGCTGTTTTATCCACGAATTCTTCTGATTCGGCTTCAACTAAAATATGCTGGAAATGTTTTATGCCGAAGATATATTGCTGAGCTGTACTCCAAGGAATAAAAGCGACATCATCAAAATTAACGAGAGAAACTTGTCCCTTTTTAGCTAAGGTTCCGATAACTTTAAAATTCCTATTCTTTATTTTTATTTTTTCTCCAATGGCTTCCGAAGATTCAAAAAGATCTTCTTTTATCTTTGAACCGATAACCACCACATCGGCACGACTTTTTATATCATCTTCGTCTATCGATCTTCCTTCATCAACTTCGATATTATATATTCTCATGAAGCCCCCTCCTATCCCGTAAATGCTTATATTATTGGCTTCATTTTCGAAAACCGCGGTTGCTCCGCCGAAAACCAACGGTTCCACGGTTTTCGCATGAGGAAGATTTTCTTTTTTTTGAAGAGCAATCAAATCTTTTTCTTTTAAAGAATCGCCGAACATTTGAAGAACATCGGTAAAGCCTTTTGGTTCACGGCCCGGCCGGATTTCAATGACTTTTGCACCCATGCCTTGGATTTGGCCTAAAATCAAATTTTGGGCGCCCTCTCCTAATGACATCACTAGCATAATTGCCATAATGCCGATAACAATACCGAGAATCGTCAAAAAAGAACGCGATTTATTCGTTTTTAATCCCACTATTGCGGTTTTAACTCCGTATTTGATGTTCATTATTTTATAAAATGGTCTTTATGAGAATTGCGACGTTCCAATACTTTTTGATCACTTTCAATCAAACCGTCTTTTAAAGTGATAATGCGTTGGGCGTATTCAGCCGTATAAGTTTCATGAGTAATAAGAATAATGGTGTGACCATTTTTATGAAGCGCTTCAATTATTTCCATAATTTGCCCTCCTGATTTTGAATCAAGGTTGCCAGTGGGTTCATCGGCGAAAATTACTTGCGGCTTATTGACTAAAGCTCTGGCAATAGCTGCTCTTTGTTGTTCGCCTCCGGAAAGTTGGGATGGCATATGATTTATCCTATGCGATAATCCAACTAATTCAATGGCTTTTAAAGCCCAATCATTCCATAAAGATTCTTTAACGCCGGAATAAACCAAAGGCAATTTCACATTTTCAAGAACCGTGGTACGCGGGAGAAGATTGAACATCTGAAAAATAAACCCCATCTTTTTATTTCTGGTACGAGCGATTTCCTCGGGAGAATAATCATTAAAAGTTTTTCCATCAAAACGATATTCGCCACTCGTAGGATTATCTAAAAAACCTAAGACGTGAAGCAGGGTTGATTTGCCTGAGCCGGAAGGGCCCATAATCGCCATAAATTCGCCTTCATTAATATTGAAAGAAATTCCGCGAAGAGCCGGAGTTTCTACTTCGCCATCGCCGTAGATTTTTTTTAAATTGCGGACATCAATTATAGCCATAATAAGATTCCGCCATTATTATTTATTGACAGAAGTAATTATTTTGTCGCCCTCATTCAATCCTGAAATAACTTCTATATTTCCGTCGGAACCGCGAAGGCCAACTTTAATTTCTTTTTCTTCTTGTTTCTTGTCTTTATTTTCTATCAGCGCAAATTTTTCGCTATTTTTGGAAATTACGGCGCTGTAAGGCATGACCAACACGTTTTGTTTTTCAGCGGTAGAGATGGTGATATTGGCGGTCATTCCGGAAACAATTTTTTCATCGTCGTTTTTAAAAACTAAGATTGTTTTATAAGTCGGTACCCCTTCAATAATGGTTGAATCAAAATCAATTTCTGAAATGTTTGCTTCAAAAACAACATCGTTTCCGTAAGCGTCCAAGGTTATTTTCGCCTTATCCCCTATTTTCACTTTTGCGATATCAGCTTCGGGAATATTGGTTTCAATTTCAAATTTTGATTTGGAGATAATGGATATGGCTAATTCATTGGCGTTAATTATTTCTCCGGCGCTGGCATTAATTTTAGCCACCATGCCGTCAATTGGAGATTTAATAATGCTTTTTGATAATTGAGCTTGGGCCAAGAGAAGGCTTGCTTGGGCTGATTCAACCTGAGCTTTTTGGGCATTTATTTGTTCATTATTGGTGTCAGATTTTTTGAAAGTTAATTGATCTTGAGCTGTTTTATAACTTTGCTCAGCGGCTAAAAGAGTTGAGAGCGCTGTGTTTACGCTTGTGTTAGCCGAAGAAACATAGCTTCTATAGGTGGTCAGATAATTTTGAGCCACCGAAGAACTTAAATCTATCGTGTTAAAATAATCATTCATTCTATTGGTAAGGTCTCTGATTAAATTTAAATTTGTTTTTGTTTCGGAAATAAACGCGTCAAGATTTTTATTTGAAGCCAAAGAATCCAATGAAGTTTTCCATTGTCTTAAGGATATTTCTATTGCTAATCTTTTTGATTCAACGTCAGCCCGTAAAGAAAAATCTCCGACATTATAAAAATTAGAATTTAGAGAGGCTTGGTAAACAGTTTCGGTTTTAATGAACATTTGGTCTATTTTGTTTTTGACCGCGTCAATTGCTTTTGAATAAGAATCTTGGATGGTGTTTGTCAGATTCTTTATTGTTTCACTAGACCCAGTTTCGGCGATTTGGAGTTCTTCCAGAAGTTTTGCTTGTTGAACTTTAAGATTTGCTTCCGCTTGAAGAACTTGGGCATATAAATCGGAATTTTCCAATCTCGCCAAATTCTGGCCGACGGAAACATTATCTCCTAATTTCACGTAAATTTTTGCAACTTTTCCTCCTTTTTCAAAAGCAAGATTAGTGCTTTCCGCCGGTTCAACTTTTCCAGTTTCGTCAACTTCTTGAATGATATTTCCTCTTTTTACGATATAAGTTTCATATAGAGGTTTTTTATTGACTTGAGAAATTATTATCGGTATTAAAATCAACCCTATAATGGATAAGGTTATTATCATCCAGGGTTTCTTTATAAATTTAATAATTTTCATGTAAATATAAATTTAAGAAGTATTTTCATACTTTTTGTTATACAAAAATCGGCAAGTCGTAAACCGGATTTTGTTTATGCGATAATTTGTCTGGTTCCGAGATTACTCTCGGAATCTTGCGGCACTCTCCGATTTTCATCGGAGCACGGCCTTGCACCCGATAAGGATTTAGCCGTTTCATCTCCGCCTTTTTATCCCTAGAGCGGAGTTAGACCATCAACGTTGGGATTGGGTCTTCCCTTGACTTTCGTCTTGGGTCGTTTCTGCTCGCACCTCTTAGCTTTCGCTAGACGGCTGTTAGCCGCTATCTTTTTATCCCGATTTTATCGGGATGGTGTCCGGATTTTCCTCCAAGCACATAAAATGTTATGTGTTCAGCTATCGCTTGACTTGCCGATTTTGCTATTATATCAAAATTGTTTTTGTCTTGTCAAAATAAACCTTTTTGGCTGTTTAATTCATGATTTACCAGTTTATCGGCTTGTTTATTTTCTTCCCGAGGAATATAGCCAAAATTTACCTTTTTAAAATCTTGTTTAAGATTCCAAAGAGTGATAAATAATTCCTGTAAATTACTTTCTTTGATTTTATTTTTTTCGTTTACTTGGTTAACAACGAGCTCGCTATCGCTTTTTATTTCAACAATTGTTTTTTCCGCTTCTTCATTGCCGAATAAGTGTTTGATTTTTTTTAAGGCGAAAATGACGGCTTGATATTCAGCTTCGTTATTGGTTGCCTTCCCTAAAAATTGGCTGTAAGTTTTTTCTTGTTTTTCTGTTTTAATAACAACGCCAATAGCCGCTGGCCCGGGATTGCCTCTTGAACCGCCGTCGCAATAAACAATAATTTTTTTGTTCATCCCGTTAGAGAAAGGAAGCGCTTTAAACGATTTTTCAAATATCTTTTTCCCATGCCTGATTTTAGATATCTTTCTCGTGCAAAGGCATCATTCTTATCTAAACACGCTTCATAATAAATTAAGGTAAATGGTTTACGACCTTTAGTAGAAAAGACAAGACCTTCCTTATGTTCCTTAGAGCGCTTCCGTAAGTCAGTCGTGCAACCCGTGTACCAACGTTTATCTTTTTTGCTTTTTATAAGATATGTATACCACATCTGACTTTCTCTAACGGGATTCATATATCCATTAATTTTTTAAAAACCTCATAGGTAGTTCTGGCGTCGGCTAAAGCCCGGTGTTTTTGATTTTCTTCCACCCCGAAATACTTGGCTAAATTTGAGAGAGAAAAATATTTTATTTCCGGCGCTTTATTATGAAGTTTGGCGTAAGCAATGCTTATAGTATCCAAGCTTCTTTTGGCGAATTTTTTCCCGAATCCATTTTCAGCGATCGCTTTTCTCAACCACATTAAATCCCAGTTGATATTATGGCCGGCGATAATGGTGTTTTTAACTTTTTCCAAAAATTGTTTTAGAGCGGTTTTAAGCTCAACGGCATTTTCCCAATCTTTTTCATTATAGCCGCTTATTTCCAAAGCTTCTTCTTCGGATGTTCCAAGGTGCTGCGGTTTTATTTTAGTCTCCCATTCTTCAATAATTTTGAAATCCGGCTGAGAAACCAAAATAACGCCGATTTCTAAAAGCTCACCGTTTAAAGAAAGTCCCGACATTTCAACGTCAACAAACGCTAAATTTACTTCTTTTTCATTTTTTTCCTCGTTATTATTGTTCATTTTAAAGCATTTATTCCCGGCAATTTTTTACCTCCTAAATATTCAAGCATTGCTCCCCCGCCGGTGGAAAAAAATATATTAGGCTTTACTGAATAAGATTTAGAGTTTAGAGAAGCGATGGTTTCGCCACCGCCAATAATTATTTTAGCTTTTTTATTTTTAAAAATCGTTTTGGCAATTCTTTCGGTCCCATTTTTAAATTTTTTCTCTTCAAATTTCCCCATTGGACCATTCCAGATGATTGTTTTTGCCGATGAGATTATTTTATTGTAAAAATTTATCGTATTTGGTCCAATGTCTAAAATTTTATTTTTACTAACCATAAAATCAATCGGCAAAAATATTTTGTCCGGTGCCGCTTTCAAGATTTTTTTCGCTTCGGAAATCATATTTTTTTCATAAAGCGAATCCCCTATGGGAATTTTCAAAGCTACCATAAAAGTATTGGCTATTCCTCCGCCAATTAAAAAATAATCAGCTTTTTTTATGAAATTTTTTATCAAGCCGAGTTTATCGGAAATTTTTGCTCCGCCGATGACAATTGTTAGCGGTTTTTTGGTTTTTTTCATCGCCATTTTCAGATTTTTGATTTCTTTTTCAATTTGAAAACCGGCATAGCTCGGCAAATATTTCGTGATTACAGCTACCGAAGCGTTTTCTCTATGAGAAACCGCAAACGCATCATTGACATAAAAAGTTCCTAAACTTGCTATTTTTTTCGCAAAATTACTATTATTATTTTCTTCTTCTTTAAAAAATCTTAAATTTTCCAAGAGGAAAATGCTTCCGGGGTTAGATTTTTTTATTTTGTTTATACTGATATTTTTAAGGTCAAAAAAAATAATTTGTTTTCTCAATAGACTAGAAAAAATTTTTACAAACGGCTTTAGCGAAAAGTCTTTGGAATTTGGAATTTGAAATTTGGAATTTGCCAGCTTCGCTGGCATTGGCCTTCCTCTATGGCTTAAAATTATCACTTTCGTTCCCTTATTAATCAAAAATTTTATCGTTGGCAAAACAGCTTTAATTCTAAAAGGAATATATTTATGATTTTTTCTCCAATTTTCCAAATTCTCGTTTTCAATATTTAAATCAATCCGTAAAAGGCAGATTTCTTTAGATAAATTTTTATTTTTTAATAAAGATAAAGTTTTCATTTTATTTTTTTGGAGCGGGTAACGAGGATTGAACTCGTGCTTCAACCTTGGGAAGGTCGCGTACTACCACTATACGATACCCGCGACATCATTGAGTAATAATTATTGTTTGCTCGCCGGAGTCTTTATAATTGAAGCGGGTTTTTAGTTCTTTTTCCAGGTTTTCCGGTATTTGGTAATATTCCAAGTCCGCTTTCAATTTTTCATTATCTTTTTTAACAGCTTCAAGTTGATTGGCGAGATTTTTAAATTCGCTTTTTATTTTCCAGTTTTCTTTGGCGGTTATGAAAACCTGCCAGCCTAAAGCAAATAAAAAAATCACCAAAAATATTATCAATATTTTCATTGAATGGATAATACCATCTTTTTGAGAGGTTTTCTATAAGCGAAGCGGGTCTTCGATATATTGAAAGGAAATTAGTTGGTTCTAAGTGCGAGGTTTATTTCTTCCAACCCCGAATGATTTTTCTTCCGGAAGAGCAGGGTTCAAGCGCTTTAGCGAATACGGCGTCATTTTTATCCTGAAATTCCTGGAAGGTGCTAACGTCTGATACATCTATTCTCATTGCATAGCCGGGAATATCGGAAGCCACCAATGAATCTCCAACTTCTATCGGGTCATCGCAAATAACTTTTATCGGAATGTTGCCGGCTAAAGAAACGGGATAGGGATAATATTCCGGACCGAAATTAATTGTCGCGTTATAATTTATCGTTGACAATGCTTTTTTGTCATACGCTTTTTCGCAATAATCTATAACCGTAACAGAATCCATTGCCCTCTTAAAACAAATCGCATCTCCGCTCTCAAATTCAAGTTCAAAATCAGAATCTAAGACGCAGGCATATTGGTAACCTATTTTTTCTTCATCAGTTAGCTCTTTATTCAGGTAATCAAATTTATCTTCTCCGCAATGAATATGCTCCAGTGCTTTTTCTGAAACCCATTTTTCTGCAATATCCGAGTTACAACTACTACTACCGGAACATGTTCCAGAAACATAAAAATCACCAGACATATATCCTGCATA
>CAZYZO010000010.1:8253-9314 GCA_964651905.1 uncultured Candidatus Saccharibacteria bacterium
TTCCATCTCCGCCAACGCTTAATTTTGACAGTGGATTTGTTGTTCCGATACCAACCTTGCCATTATCATAAATAGTTGAATTAGTAATTGTATTAGAATCTGACATCTTAGGAATATAACCCGCTGAAGTTCCTGACTTGTCAACTAAAGAACTTCCCCAAACCCTTGAATCAATTTCATCAGTTACAAGTTTATTTGAATTAAGGAGAACTACAGTATTATCAGCCCCTGTTTGCAAACCCGGTAAATAAAGATCCCCGCCGATATAGACATTTCCGGAAAAACAAGCGTTTTTCCAGCAAGTGCCCGGACTAAGGCCGATAGAGAAAGTATTGTCTGTATTTGGGATTAAATTAGAATCAAAAGTAGCCGCGGAAATCCGGGCAATGGATGATTGAAGATTTCGGGTAGCTTGCGCTGAAGGATTCTCAGTATTGTAGGAAAGTTGAATGTCGATTTGGACCACGTCATGGCCGGGCCCAGAGGAAACTTTCGTAAAATTTAATTGGTCAAGAATTACTTTTGTATTGGTTAAGGTTGAAATACTGGAAGTGCCGGTAATTTCATTCTCCACTTTCATGGTAACGGCATTGTCAGCCGCATAAATTGTGGTAGTGCTTATTGTTGACGTTCCCATTCTTAAAGCCAGGACAGAACCGCCGGTAGAATTATCAATCAAGCTTGATTCCGCCACTAAACGCCTGATGGTCTGCATTACAAAATTTAATTGAGTGGTAACTTCTTCGGAAGATTTTTGTTTGGTTTGAACAGTTATGACGTTAGTTAAAATACCAACAATAGAAGCACCAATAATAGTAATGGCGCCGGTATAAATAAGGATTTCTATAAGTGTGAATCCTTTTTGTTTTTTCATGCTCTTTTGTTTATTGTATCAAACATATTTTTGATATGTCAAGCCTTTTTTTACTATATTTTGATATATTAAGCCCTTATTTTATTATATTTTTGATATATCAAGCCATTATTTGCTATAGCCCATTTAAGATGTTTTTTCCTGTGGATAACTTAGTGAAATTAGCGAGCATTTCTTTGAATAATTG
>CAZYZO010000010.1:9414-12259 GCA_964651905.1 uncultured Candidatus Saccharibacteria bacterium
AATAATTTCTTCAATTTTATCTTCGGAAATTTTTTCCATAATTTCCTGGCGTTTTTTATAAATCGTATTTCTTTGTTTATTTAAAACATCGTCATACTCCAAAAGATGTTTTCTTAAATCAAAATTTATTCCTTCAACTTTTTTCTGCGCTTCGGTCACCACTTTTGAAACTAAAGACGATTCTATCGGCTGGTCTTCGGGGATTTTTAATAAATTCATCAAATTTTGAACTCTTTCACCGCCGAAAATTCTCATTAAATCGTCTTCCAAGGAAAGGAAAAATTTTGAGCAACCCGGGTCGCCTTGCCGGCCGCTTCGGCCGCGAAGCTGGTCGTCAATTCTTCTGGCTTCGTGGCGTTCAGTGCCGATAATATACAAGCCGCCCAACTCTTTTATTTTTTGAGCTTCGGTTTCGTTCGGCGGATTGCCGCCGAGCACGATATCCACTCCTCTACCCGCCATATTAGTGGCGACGGTGACGGCCCGCAGTTTTCCGGCTTGGGCGATTATTTCTCCTTCCCGTTCATGGTTTTTGGCGTTTAAAACTTCGTGAGGAATATTATTTTGAGACAACAGCTTTGAAATAATTTCATTTTGTTCAACCGAAGTGGTACCCATTAAAACGGGTTGACCGGAATTGTGGCAATTTTTTATTTCTTCAATTACCGCGTCATATTTCGCTTTTTTGGTTTTATAAATGAGATCGGGTAGTCCGCGTCTTATCATCGGTTTATTCGGCGGAATAGAAACGGTTTCCAGTCCATAAACTTTATGGAATTCTTCGGCTGAAGTCTGAGCAGTACCAGTCATCCCGGCGATTTTTTCGTATAAACGGAAAAGATTTTGAAGGGTAATCTGGGCAAAAGTTTTTGATTCCGGCTGGACAATCACGCCTTCTTTGGCTTCAATCGCCTGATGCAGGCCGCCGGAATACCTTCGTCCCATAAGCAATCTGCCTGTAAACTCGTCAATAATTATTACTTGGCCGTTTTTTACCAAATAATCTTTATCGCGCTGGAAAAGAGCTTTGGCTCTTAAAGATTGTTCAAGATAATGGACCAAGCGGGAATTTTCCGGGCCGTAGAAATCTTTTATTTTCAGCATTTCTTCCACTTTATCAATTCCGCTGTTGGTGATTTCAACGCTTTTCAATTTTTCGTCAACGATATAATCCTCTTCTTTTTTTAAATAACCGACTAACCGGCTGAATTTTCGGTAATAGTCGCTTGATTCAAGGTCCGGCGCCGCGATAATGAGCGGGGTTCGGGCTTCATCAATTAAAATGCTGTCAATTTCGTCAATAATAGCGTAATAATGTTCTCCTTGAGCTTGCTGGTTTTTATCGTAAGTTAAATTATCCCTTAAATAATCAAAACCGAATTCATGATTAGTGCCATAGACGATATCCGCTTGATAGGTTTCTTGGCGTGGAACTGGCCGCAAAAATTCATAGAAAACTTTAAATCCGCCCAAAATGTCTCGTTGTTGATCAAGAGAGTCGGAGCTTTTATTTATTTCTTTGGTGTAAGCGGGGTCGTAAATGTAGCTATTGTCATGGACAAGACAGCCGACTTTCAATCCCAAAAAATTATAAATTTGGCCCATCCAAACAGTATCGCGGCGAGCCAAGTAATCGTTGACCGTGACGATATGGACGCCTTTGCCGGTTAGAGCGTGAAGATAAGCCGGCGCGGTGGCGGCTAAAGTTTTTCCTTCGCCGGTCAGCATTTCGGCAATTTGGCCGCGGAAAAGAACGATGCCGCCTATCAGCTGAACGTCAAAATGTCTCTGGCCTAAAGTTCTTTTTGAAGATTCTCGGACAAGTGCAAACGCTTCCGGCAAAAATTCTTCTTTCAAACCGATTGACTGAACTTTATTTTTTAATTCTTCGCTTTTCTTTCGTATTTCTTCATTAGTCAGCTTTTCAAAAATTGGCTCCAGAGAATTAATTTTTTTTATAAAAGAGGAAAAATTCGGACGGCCGAAAATTTTTCTAAACATTTTTATTCCTTTTTTCGATTAATCTTTCTTTGTGTTTTATTAATTCTTTTTTTAATTTTTCTTCCAAAATATCAATGGCAGTTCTGATATCAATGTCAGAATGGTTGGCATAAAGATTCTTTTTCGGCAAAGACAGGTTTACGTCGGCAGTAAAAATTTTGCCCGAATGATGATGTTTTGTATTTCGGGCGATTTCTAAATAAAATATCGGCTCAGTTTTATTTTCTATCCGTTTTAAGAGATGAGAAAAAGATAAAAATTTCTTATTAATATAATCGGTTAAAGCCGGCGTTAATTCAAGATTAGTCGCTTTTATTTTTATTTTCATATTTTGCCTGCCAAACAGGCAGGTTTTTTATTTTAACAAAACAAAACCGCCTTGAAAAGGTCAAAGCGGTTTTGAAGTTTAAAACAAAGAAAATAATTATCTTCTTTTTCTTTTTTTACCTCCTTTCTTTGCTTTCTTCGTTCTTTTCTTGGCTTTCTTTTTGGCCATTTTTGAAGAAGGTTAATTATAAAAGTTTTAGCGTTTAATTGGCGACTAAATAATTATCGCTAAAATTTTATTAAGATGATTTTCTAAAATACTCTTTATTAATTTTAAACAAAATTAATTTAAATTGCAACTGTGGATAACTTAATTTTTTAAAAAAGTCCGGATAAGTTTTCAAAATTAAATTATGAAAGCGATCATGAGTGGTGACCTCCAAGTTTTTAAATTAGTGAGTGCTCTTCTCATGACCGCTTTCATAATTTAATAGTCAAAGTGCTCTCCAAATAAGATTATATCAAATTATATCAATTTGATATATTAGATTTCAATCCACTATATCAGAAGATATAT
>CAZYZO010000010.1:12359-16692 GCA_964651905.1 uncultured Candidatus Saccharibacteria bacterium
TTCTTTTTTCTAATTAGCAGATTTTCTCCGACGCAAAGAATAACTTTTAAGCCCGCTTTCAACGCCGCTTTTATTTTTTTATTTATCATTTCATCGGTTTCTTTCAGGTATTTTCTTCTTTCCGAATGGCCAATAATTACATATTTAACGCCCAAATTTTTTAACATTTTCGGAGAAATTTCTCCGGTAAAAGCGCCAGCATCTTCCCAAAAAACATCCTGCGAGCCTAATTTTAACGATGGACGATTAACAATAAACGATAGAGAAATTGGTAAATAAACGAAAGGCGGGCAAATGACAATATCGGCTTTTACTTGCCCGTCGAAGCCTCGGCGTAGGCGGGACTGAGGATTTTTAATCTTTAAAACATTTAAAATTTTTTGAGCTTCTTTTAAAGAAGCTGGGTTTAATTTCCAATTGAAAACAATTAATTTTTTCATGTTATCGGTGGCGTAAAATTTTTGCGGCGTCGTTGGGATCAACAACCGTGATTTCAACTCCGGTCGCCAATTCAAAGCCGGCCGAAATACTGATTTTTGGCTGCATTTCAATATGCCAATGATAGAAATGATATTTTTGTTTATTTTCTACAGAAGCGGTATGTAAGAAAAAATTGTAATCAGGGTCATTAAGACGTTTCTCAACTAAAGAAAGAGATTTTTGGAGAGCATCGGTCGCCAAATTTAATATCTCTGAAGGAGTGTTTTCAAAATAAGGAAAATGTTTTTTAGGAAAAATTCGCAGTTCAAACGGCTCGCGGGCTACAAAAGGCGTAAAAACGATGAATTCTTGATTCTCATAAACAATTAGTTTTTTTTCTTTTTTTACGTGTTTTATCATTTCGCAATGAACGCATTTTTTGTGTTTTTTGAAATAATGGGTTGAGCCACTTAAAGAATGGGCAACATCCGGCGGAATGACCGGAATAGAAATTATTTGATAGTGGGGATGATATACCGAGGCGCCGGCTTTCGGACCCCAATTATGAAAAATTGAAATGTAAGCGCAGTTTGGATCTTGAGCAAGTTTTAAATAATGATTTTTTAAAACTTCAAAAAGCAAATTAGCATCTTGACGGTTAAGATGAGCAAAATTTTTATAATGGTCTTTGGTGATAACTACATGATGGCAGCCGCGAGCTTCAGCCACAAAATAAGGCCCTTTTTTAAAAAATCGAATCGGCTTTTTTGAAGGAGTAACGGCCGGATATTTATTCTGGATGATTTTTATCCGCCAATTTTCATTTTGAGGATAACAAGCAATGAGCTTCCCTGGATTAATTTTAGGGTCGCAAAAAGGGCAATTTTTTTGAGGAGCAATTTTCCTTTTACTTTCTTTTTTTATTAAGCTAAGAGGTCCTTTTTTGGCTCTTCTCGGCGAAATCATCACCCAATCGCCTGAAACTAAATCTTGCCTTAGTTCTGAACTATAATTCATAATTCATTATTCTTAATTCTGTTTTGATAATACCACATCAAAACGTCTTTCGCTATCGGCAGAGTGTTAATACTGCCCTCCTTAGCATTTTCAATCAAAATTAATAACGCAATTTGAGGATTTTCTACCGGCGCATAGCCGACAAAAATAGCATTAATCGCAGCGTTGGATTCAATTTGAGCGGTGCCGGTTTTGGCAGCAACACTAAAAGGCAAATTATTAAGGGTGTTAGCAGTCCCGTAAGATTGTTTAACCGCATCTGTTATTCCTTTTTGGACTTCTTTAATTTCGGGCAACAGACCTGAAAGGTCTATCAATTCTTTTACTTCTCTCTCTTTATTTAAATGGGGTTCGTAATTTTTTCCATTATTGGCAATCAGAGCAATATAGTTTATAAGTTGAATCGGCGTAACCAGAAGGTCGCCTTGGCCGATAGAAACGTTGTAGGTATCCCCTATTCGCCAAGGCGTTTTGGTCCTTTTTTCTTTTTCAGTCGGGTAAGGCAAAAAACCGTCGTTTTCTCCCGGCAAATCAATGCCGGTTTTTTCTCCTAATCCGAATTTCCGCCAATACTCATTTAATTTGTTTATACCCAAGCCTTTTTGATTTTCAAAGCCACCGCCAACTTCATAAAAATAAACGTTTGAAGAACGGGCCAGGGCCGAATATACATTAACCCAGCCATTAGGCTTCCAATCAAGGAATCGCGATGGCTGAGACGGATTGTAAGGGTTAGGAATTTCAATAAAACCAATAGACAAAATTTCTTTCAAAGGATCAATCACTTTTTCTTTTAAAGCGGCGACTGCAACCAAAGGCTTGATGGTTGAACCGGGAGAATATTCTCCGCTGATTGCTCTGTTGAAGAACGGTTTTAAAGGATTAATTAAAGATTCAGGAGATATTTTATTGTTATTAAAGCTGGGAATACTGATTAAAGACAAAATTTCGCCGTTTTGCGGATTTAAAGCTATAGCCACACCGACATTTCTGCCTAAAATATTCAATCTTTCTTTAAAGCGATTATAAAGATAAGATTGGAATTCGGAATCAACGGTTAAATATAAATTTTCTCCCGGCTTCGGGTCGCTGAGATGTTTTTTCTCAAAAATTTCTCCGCTGGAATTCCGATAGCCGATATTAACGCCATTTTCTCCTTTCAACGCTTCATTATAATAAGCCTCGACGCCGCTTTTACCGATTAATTCGTCAAATGATAAAGAAGAATTTTTTTTCAAATCGGTTTTATCGACAAAAGCCGTGTAGCCGATTAAATGAGAAAAAATTTCCGGTTTGATATATCCAAGGATATAATTTCTTTTAAAGATTTCTTTTATTTCAAGTGAATTAAGATTGAGATTTTTGATTTTTTTTGCTTGGTCAGACGTAATTTCAGCGACAATAACAGAATTTTGTTTTTCCAAATCAATGCCTTTTATCTTATTAAAAAGCTCAGTGACATTATCGGGCGTAAATTGAAGGATTTCCTTAAACGCGTTGATTGTTTTTTCTTGTTCATCCGGATTTTTTATAAAATTAACTATCTTCAAAATCAATTGCAAAGTTGAAGAATTAGAAACCAAAGGTTTATTGAATTTGTCAAAAATTATCCCTCTTTCAGCGGCGAGCGTTGTTTGTTCAGAAGAATTTAGAATTGCCTGGTTCTTATAGAAAGTACTTTTAACAATTCCTAATAAAAAAATTCTTCCGGCTATCAGCAAAACCGCGCAAAAAATTACGGTTTTAACTAATTGGAAAGCTTTTTCGGAAAGAGGCAGTTCAATAAGATCAAAATCTTTCGCAAAATCGTCCAAAACCGCTTCTTCTAAATAAATTTCTTTATTTTTGGATTTCACAATTTGATATCCAACGGCTTCAAAGGAGAAGAAAAACTTTTAAGATAAACAGAAAAATTTTCGGCAATCACGCCCGTTCCTCTGACTACGCAAGTTAAGGGCTCTTCAACAATAGTTGCCGGCACGCCTATTTCTTTTTCAATTCGCTGGTCAATTCCTTTTAACAAGCTTCCGCCGCCGCAAAGATAAATACCTTGCTTTAAAATATCGCCTACCAATTCCGGAGGTGTCAATTCAATAGTTTCTTTAATCGCGTCAATAATAGAAGAGATTGAATTGCTGATGGCGTTTCTAACTTGACTATGTTTAATGATAACCTCTTTGGGCAACCCGGTAGACATATCTCGGCCGCGGACCGCCATTTCTAATCTTTCATCTAAGGGAATGGCCGAACCAATGGTAATTTTTAATTCTTCGGCAGTCGGTTCGCCGATAACCAATTTAAATTCATCGCGGACATACCTGATAATATCATCGTTTAATTTATCGCCGGCTACTTTGAGACTTTTGGCACTGACAATCCCTTCCATAGAAATTATGGCGATTTCAGCGGTGCCGCCGCCGATATCAACAATCATATTGGCAGTCGGTTCTTTAAACGGCAATCTTGCCCCAAAAACAGCCGCCACCGGCTCTTCTACCATAAAAATTTTATTGGCACCAGCGGCGATTGCCGCGTCTTCAACTGATTTTCTTTCTACTTCGGTTAAATTAGTGGGGATGCCGATTACTAAACGGTTATAATTTAAGAAAGAGTTTTTATTTATTTTTTTTAGAAAATGGCGGAGAATCTCTTGAGTCATTTCAAAATCCGAAACTACGCCGTTTATCAAAGGTTTAACAACGTTGATATGAGCCGGCGTTCGGCCAAGCATTTTTTTAGCTTCGTCGCCGATTGCCAAAACCTGACCGCTTTTATTGTTGATTGCTACCAAGGTCGGTTCGTTGATAATAATTCCCCGTTGTTTCAAATAAACCAGCGAATTTGTAGTACCTAAATCTATTCCGATGTCTTTTCTAATGTTTAAAAATGACATTTT
>CAZYZO010000011.1:0-15773 GCA_964651905.1 uncultured Candidatus Saccharibacteria bacterium
AACCGGCTGAAGAAAAAGCCGTCAAAAAAATCTTAGAAGACCTTTCCCAAGCCGCGAAACAAACCCCTTCTTCAATTAAAGAAATTCTCAAAAAAATTTCTCAAAGTTAGATTTTTATAGTTTTCCTATTAAAAATTTATTTATATAATGAAAATAGTTATATATAATGAAAATATAGTCTTGTTTTCTTGCTACCGCATGCGGTAGCAAGAAAACATTAAACAAAACATAAATTATTATAAAATTATGAAGAAAGAATTTAATTTTAAATCAAGAAAAGAATGGGAAAATTTTGTTTGGTCCAGATTTTTGGATAATATTCAAGGTATTAAATCTAAAAAACATCTTAACGCTTTTTTAAAAAGTTTGTTGAGTGATGCGGAAAGGAAAAATTTAATCAAACGGATTATAGTTATTTCTTTAATTAAAAAAGGAGAAAAATATCGGGAAATTGAAGAAATTTTATGGCTTTCGCCAAGCACCATCAGTTCTATCAAAAAAAGCATAATTAATAATTTTGGATATCAGAGCCGTCGCGATATTGATAAAAAGAAGCCAAGAAAGGCAAATAAAATAAAACAATCAAGTTTTATTGATAGCTGGTTTGATTTTCCGCCGCCGCCCAAAATGGTTGGTAAAGGTAGATGGAGTTTTCTATATCATCACTGAATTTTATTCTCTAATTTATTTTTTAGAAATATTATTTTTTCAATTTAATCTTGCTACCGCATGCGGTAGCAAGATTAAATTTATTTGACGGGAAACAAATGAAAAGTTATTCACATATTATTCACAAACATAGCTTGTTTTATATAGATTTATTTAAGAAAATTAAATTATTATGAAAAATTTCTTTAAAATTTTTTAAAGTGAGATTTTAAAGGGCTAAAAATAAAAGAATAGATGAATAAATTTTTCGCTAGTAAAATTTTTAAAATCGTTTCAGGTATTTTTATTGGAATTATCTTTGTTATTATTGCAGGCACCATTATTTTACAAACCACTCTTTGGATGAAATTTCCGCCGGTGCTGCGGTCAACTTTTGCAATTATAAAATTAGATATTTCTATCCAGGGCGGAAGATGCGATGAAGGATGTATGGTAGAAAGACAGGTTTATAGATCAATTATTGTTCAGGATGCTAAAGCAAATTCCGTTGTTTTATCGCGGGTGAGAAGCATTTTATTTGACAGGAAAGCAAATCCTAAATTGCGGGCAGAAATGGTTTGGGTTTATAAAGCGATCACGCCTGAAGGCGAGTTGCCGGAAGATTTACTTGGGCTTTTAGAAGAAAAAGGAGCTTCAGATATTCTTAAACAAACGTTGATTGCCGCTACCGCGGGTTCATCAAAATCGGCGCAAAAACAACTATTGATTGCTGCTGATTCGGAAGAAGATGAATGGACAAGAATTGTGGCATTGGCTCAATTGCAAGGGTACGGCGATATTTCGATGATTAACAGTTTAATTGAGATTATGAAGTCCGATCCTCGAGGTGAAGTTGGAGATAAGGCGGCGATAGCGATCGGCGACATTCTTTATAACAAAGGCAAAGAAATTCTATCAATAACTCAATCGCAAAAAGAATATTTTATCAGCGTTTTACTTGATGGTGAAAAGTACCCAGTTGATAGACGGACATGGGTGATTGAAATTTTAAAAGATTATAAAACTCAAGATATAATTAAAGTTTTTGAAAATTTACTAGACGATCAATGTGGATGGGTTCGTGAAGACGTTGCCAAAGCCCTAAAAAACATAACTGGTAAAGAATATCTCTATAAATCAGTATTACCCTATGAGGAAGAATTAAAAATTTGTCCAGATTATTAAAATGATAAAGAGAAATTTTTATTTTTTAGTTGCTATTTTGATTTTTAGCAGCTCATTTATTGCTATTAAGCCGGCGTTAGCTTTGCCGGTCGGCTCTTTGCTCTACCGGACTTCTCAAGATGGTTTGATGTATGGTTATAACGCCAATAAAATTTGGCCAGTTAGGTCGGGCCACGTAGGAATGTATTTGGGAGAAGTGGGAGGAAAAAAAGCTGTTATTGAAGCTAATGAAGGTTTGATTCAATATATTTCTCCGGATCAATTCACGGATTTAGCAACTGGCGAAAAATATTTAGGCGCAAAAATTCCTCAGGCATTTAATTTGGAGCAGATTAGAAAATTAAAAGATCTTGCTCAAAAACAAAAAGGTAAAATTTACGATTTTAACTTCCGTGAACAAAAAGGACCAGGAGATAGCGAATTTACTTGTGTTGGTCTAACGGAGAAACTTTACGAAAGCCTAAGCACGCCTAATTTAGATTATTTAATTTACGACCCCATAAAATATGCCGTTGATATTACCTATGATGGTTATGACGATGAAAGCGTCGTTGACCCGGGAACCGGTGATGTATTCTCTAAAACAAAAGAATTTTCAAGAATACACCGCATCCCAATTTTAGAAACAATCGGGACTTTTCTCGGCAAAGAATATCAAGGAGAACGTTATTGGTTTTTCCCTTATACACAATATCTTCAATCTACATTAAAAGAAGTCCCTACTGACATAGCGGTTTCTACTTATTCTAAACAATATAGAAATTCTAAAATAGCAAATGCGCTTAAAGTAGTAGAAATTACTGGGACAGGGTTAGTTTCGACAGCAATTCATTTACCGAGTTATTTGAAAGACCAAATAGTTTCCGCCACTCAGGAAATAGGAGATTTTTTCTCCAATATTTTTAATAAAGATGAATTTAAGCTGGCGCAGGTTGTTGATTTAAATCAAGGCCAAAATTCTTCGGACCAAGACAATTCTCAAATAGACAATAATCAAAATGATAATTTTTCAGAACAACCAGAAAAATCCGATATGAAATTGTCAAATAAAAATCAACCAAAGACTACCACTTCAACAACTAATGAACCGCCCGAAAAAGAGGAGCAAGAAGAAAAACCAGAGCTTGAGAACCAAACATCGCCTGTTCAAACTTGTTCCTTCAACACATCAAAAACGCCAACACATCAGGGGGGGGGTTGATCATTAATGAAGTCGCTTGGATGGGAACGACCAACAGCGCTAATGACGAATGGATTGAATTTAAAAATATTTCAGGCAGTGAAATTGATATAACTAATTGGCAATTAATCGACCAAGGCGAACAAATCAAAATAAATCTTGTTTCGTTTAGCGAAAATAATATAATGCCTGGAGGCTTTGTTCTATTTGAAAGAACTGACGATGATACTATACCGAGTATAAAAGCGGATTTAATTTATTCTGGTGGGCTTTCAAATTTGGATGAAGGATTAAGGCTTTTCGACGGTCGATGCAATTTAATTGATGAGGTTTTGGCAAATTCCGATTGGCCAGCCGGAGATAATGCTTCTAAAAAAACAATGGAAAGAGATACTGTCGGACTCGGTTGGCATACGTCAGACGTTATTAATGGAACTCCGAAACAAGAAAATTCAACACCTTCAACAATTTATTCTGGTCCCAATATCACTACTAATAATTCCGATATAAACAACCTTGATGAAAATAGCGTTCCTTTACCTCATTTTTACCCAGTAATTATTAATGAAATAATGTATGATTTTGAAGGTTCTGATAGTGGCAAAGAGTGGATTGAAATTTTTAATAGCGGCGATACTTCTGTCGATTTAACTAATTGGAAATTTTATGAAAATCAATCCAATCATAATTTAACAATTATTCAGGGTTCAATAAATCTTTTTGCCGGTGGATATGCTGTGATTGTTAATGATCCAGAGAAATTTTTAGTCGATTATCCAAATTACAATGGAATTATTATTAAAAGTTCTTTTTCTCTGTCCAATACTGGAGAAACTATTTCTATTAAGAATGGAGATTTAGTTATTGATGAGATAAATTACTTATCTAATTGGGGTGCTCAGGGTGATGGAAATTCTTTGCAAAAAATTAACAATAATTGGGAAGCTTCTTTACCAACTCCTGGACAAGCGAATCAAATTTCTTTTAGTACTTTCGAATCAACTGCGGTTCAAGATTTTAAAATTCAATATAGTTCTTCAACTAAAGAATTGATTTTTGCTTGGCAACCCGCAGAGGATTATAGCGGCGCCACCTCGACTGTAATTTATAAAATTACTGATATTAGCCAAGCAAGTTCAACTTTATTAACTATAGAAACCGCTTCCACAACAGCAAAAATTTCTATTAATGAGCGTGGACGATCTTATACTTTTTCCATTCAGGCGTTTGATAAAGAGGGTTTGGGTTCTGAAAAAAGCGAAGCACAAATTGATATCCCCCCTATTAAACAAATTATTTTAGCTCAACAATTAGATGATACTACTGAAACCGATGCTGATGTGCGAGGCGATCCTTTTGTTCAAAGATTATCCCTTAACCCAAGTGAATTCCAAGGAACTTTTAACAGAATTGAGTTTAAAGTATTTAGCGAAGATGGTGGAAATTATATGCATTCTCTTTGGATAAAAGAAATCGACCCTAATGATTTCACCTCCGTTCTTCTTTTTTACACCAATTATGCTAACCTCGGTCCTCGGAACCAATGGAACACTATAGTTTATGATGTCGGCAATATAACAACTAAAAGTGATAAAATTTATGAATTTGCTATTAGAGGGAGATATGACGGTATTGGTGGTCCAGGGGCGCAGTCGTATTTAAAAGTAAAAGGATCACCTAATCTGGATAGTTATCCTTACGGTAGCGTCAGTCACGCATACGCAAAACAAGGCAATGTTACAGATTTATATTTTAGAATTTATTTAGAAGAATGATTGTAGCTCTTCATAACATTCGTAGTCTTTATAACGTCGGTTCTATTTTTAGGACCGCGGATACGGTTGGGACTAAAGATTGACGAATTAAATTATTTATTGTACATTAATGATAGCGGAAACTATTGTGGTTTTCGTTTTAAAAATTAAAAAAAGGAGGTAAGAATGGCAAAGTGTAAATATTGTAACGGAACAGGAATAATTATAATACTCAGGGGCGGGGAAGAAGTATATGAAACATGCAACTGCTGTAAAGGAACAGGTGTAATGGTAAAACCAAAAAAAAGGAGGAAAAATGAAAAAATATCAAGCATTTTATCGGAAGATAGAACATAACCCGTTTACTACTAACGATAGACAATTTGGTTCAGGACTTGTCTCAAAAACAGAAGAGGTACCCGATAGAACATCCTTTAGTAAGGTAAGGAGGTTAGCAAAAAAGGCAACTCCGGAAGGATGCACATTTTTGAGAGTAGAGAAATTTATGTAAGAAAATATTTTTTATTTTAAAACCAAAAAGGAGGTGAGAAAATGGAAATACTGAAACCGTCTTTTGTTATTGAAGACAAGGTTGATGGTGAACAGATTTTAAAGAATCTGGAAAGGTATGGTCGAACGTGCTACAAGTCCGAGGACAAAATTACTTCGGATTCTGCGCGTAAATTTGTGACAAGAGTTCTCGAGAATGGTCACGAATCGGTGATTGAACATGAAAAGATAACGGTTCGGCTCATCTGTGACCGTGGCATAACACACGAAATCGTACGCCACAGGCTTGCTTCGTACTCACAAGAGTCTACACGCTACTGCGATTACAATTCGCGCGGAGTTAAAGTTATCAAACCGTTTTTCTTTGTTAGTGATAATGAGAAATACCAAGTTTGGTTAAACGCAATGCATAATTGCGAAAATGCCTACAACGCCTTGATTAAGGCGGGGGCTAGTCCGCAAGAGGCAAGAAGCGTTTTGCCGAATTCCCTCAAAACCGAAATTGTCATTACCTACAATCTGCGGGAATGGAGACATTTTTTCAGACTTCGCTGTTCAAAGCGAGCTCATCCCCAGATGCGAGAAATCGTCATCCCTCTTCTTCAGGAATTCAAGCGGCGCATTCCTATCATCTTCGACGACATAGCAGAGGAGTAATCTCCAACTTAGTTATAAGGCTACGCTTTTGCGTAGCCTTTATTTTTATATTTTAAATTAAGCTAAATTTAGTGGCTTACTAGACATTATGATATAATCAATATATGTCAACAAAATTTCAACCATCTCAGGACGAGCGGCCTTGGGGTTATTTCCGGCAATTTTGCAAAAATACGCCGGCAACGGTGAAAATTATCGGTGTTAAACCAAACGAAATGCTCAGTTTGCAGAGTCATGCCAAACGTGAAGAATTTTGGCGGGTTATCGCCGGCCGCGGTGTGGCAGAAATTGGGAATGACCGGCGAGAAATTAAAACCGGTGATGAGATGATTATTCCGCTGGAGACAAAACATCGTTTGGTGGCCAGCGCTGAAGGTCTTGAAGTTATGGAAATTTCTCTCGGTGAATTTGATGAAAACGATATCACCCGTTATGAGGATAAATATGGCCGAATATAATCTATGTTTAAATTAACCAGACAAGGCTCCGGACCGATCTTGGTGCCAGATAGCAATTTACCTTGGGAAAAAGAAGGCGTTTTTAATCCGGGAGTGATTAAATTCGGCGACGAGGTTTATTTGCTTTATCGAGCGGTTGGCGAGCGTGAAACTTATATCTCCCGTTTCGGTTTGGCTAAAAGTCATGATGGAATAAATTTTGTGCGTGTCTCGCGCGATCCGGTTTTCGGGCCGCGGGAAGTTTTTGACCAGTGGGGTACTGAAGACCCGCGTATTACCAAAATTGACAATGATTTTTATATAACTTATGTGGCCGTGCCAAAACGGATTATGAAAGACGGGGTGTTTATTAAACACTTCTTGCCGCTAGAAACTTCAACTGCCTTGCTTAAAACCAGCGATTTCTTGTCTTATAAAAACTTAGGTATCATTTCTCCGCCCAATTCTGATAATAAGGACATCACGTTGTTCCCACGCCGAATTAAGGGACGCTACTATATGTTGCACCGGCCTTATCGCTGGTCGCGGAAGTGGTTTAACGGACCATACGAGAAATATATAAATGAAGGTTTACCCTGCGATGTAAAAGATCTGCCAGAAATTCCCGGCATTTGGATTGCGTCGTCAACAGACCTAAAAAATTGGACAAATCACCACTTATTAATATCACCGTCGCACTCGTCTGATGCCAAGATTGGCCCAGGTGTGCCGCCGATAGAAACCGAGAGTGGTTGGTTGATTATTTATCATAATGTGAAAAAAGAAAAGGGGACTGACCGGCTGACATATTCCGTGCGCGCGGCACTCTTAGACCTTACTAATCCGACGCACTTCCTTGTCAAATTGCCCGACGACATTTTATCGCCGGAGATGCCCCATGAAACGGAAGATGAAATGCGAATTGTTTTTCCGACTGGCGGCTTCGTTTCCGGTGATACTCTGTATGTTTATTATGGTTCGTCTGATCGTTACGTTTGTTTGGCTACCGGCTCATTAAGTGCACTTTTAGCTGAATTAAAACAAACGCTTGGCAAAAAACCAAACCGTCTATGAAACAGCCTCATGAAAAAATGTGGGTAGTTTTTTTGGCTACTTATCCGCCGCGCGAATGCGGTATTGCGACTTTTACCTCGGATCTGCTTAAAAATTTTGATCAACTATTTGTGCCCCACGAAGAGACAAAAGTGATTGCAATAAACACCGATGTTTTGCAAACCTACAACTATCCGCAGAAAGTAATCATGCAAATCTCCGAAAACCAACCGACTGATTATTTAAAAGCGGCCCGAAAACTTAATGCCATGCCGCACGTGAAGTTGGTTTCAATCCAGCATGAGTTCGGCATCTTCGGCGCCGACTACGGAAAAAATATTTTGGTATTTTTGAAAGAGATAAAAAAACCGGTAGCTGTTACTTTCCATACGGTTTTGCCTACCCCGGCCAAGGAGATTAAAGAGTTGGTGATAGAAATTGCTAAATATACTGATCGGCTTAACGTAATGACCAACACCTCCAAGGAACTACTAATGCGGGTTTATGGTTTATCTGAAAAGAAGATCAGGATTATTCCGCACGGTATCCATTCTTTGCCCTACACCGACGGCAAAGCGGTCAGAGCCCTGTTACGGCTTAGTGGAAAAAGAGTACTATCAACTTTTGGCTTATTGAATAAGGGTAAAGGTATAGAATATGCGATCGCCGCTTTACCCAAGATTGTGGCGGCCCATCCAAACACTGTTTATTTGGTGATAGGTGCGACCCACCCGATCGTGCTTAAAAATGTAGGAGAGAAGTATCGCAATCAATTAATCAAGCAGGCTTATCGGCTAGGGGTACAGGATCATGTGCTGTTTTACAATGAATATTTGAAAACTGATGAGCTATTGAAATTCTTGCAGGCGACCGAAATTTATTTATCCCTTTCTCAAGATCCCGATCAAGCGGTTTCCGGCACTCTAACGTATGCGCTCGGTGCCGGCCGACCGGTTGTCTCAACCCCTTTTGCACAAGCCAAAGAGATTATTACGCCAGAGCTGGGGACGTTGGTAAAATTTGACGATAGTAAAAGCGTCGCGCAGGAAGTGATCGCTTTACTTAGTGATAAAGAGCGCTCGGCCAATATGAGCAAAACCGCCTACTTTCGTACGCGAGGCATGACTTGGTCGAATGTGGCGTTGTCTTACATGCGAGAATTTATCGAGCTATCACCGGAATTGGCCAAAAAGGAAAAGAATTTGCCGGCTATTAAACTTCAACATTTACGCAAACTTACCGATGACTTCGGTATCTATCAGTTTGCCATCCTTGACGAGCCGGATCCGAAGTGGGGCTATACTTTAGATGATAATGCCAGAGCTCTTGTGGCCGTGTCGCTTTATCATCGTATTTATGGCGGTCAAATCAACGAACATTTAGCGGAAATTTATTTGCAATTCTTGGAACGCGCGGCGAAGACCGGTGGCGGTTTTGAAAATTACTTTACAAATAAAAGAGAAGCTTACTACACGCGCAATCTGGATGAGAACCCGGAAGACGCTGAAGCCCGCGCCTTGTTGGCCTTGGCGACCGTTTCCGTTAGTAAATTATCAAAAAATTTAAAAAAACGAGCGACGACACTATTAAACAATCAATATGAAACCTTTGCCAAGGTGGGATCGCCCCGTGCGGTCGCTTTCCACATTAAAGCTTTGGTCCTGTGGCTCTCTTTGGGCGACAACGAGAAAGCGACTAGGCTGATAATCAGGCACGCTAACTTTTTACTTGATCGGTTCAATGATAATGCCACCGAAGATTGGCAGTGGTTTGAACAATATATGACTTATTCCAATGCCGTTTTGCCGGAAGCTCTGCTTTTGGCCTATAAGGTTACCGGTAATTATCTTTATTTCAAAGTAGGGAAGACCGCTCTTGATTTTTTAATCAGTCAGTCGTTCCACGGAGAAATCTGCGAGCCGGTCGGGCAAAGCGGTTGGTTTAAGCGGGGAGAAAAAAAGGGGATCTACGATCAGCAACCCGAGGAAGTGTTATCTTTAGTGCTGGCTCTTCGAACAATGTTTGATCTGAATGGCGATGTTGCCTATCAGAAGAAAATGGTACAGGCTTTTAATTGGTTCTTAGGTAATAATTTGCTTAATCAGGTGGTTTATTCACAAATGACCGGTGGTTGTTATGATGGAGTGGGAAAAGAACAGATCAATCTGAACCAAGGTGCCGAATCAACCATTTCGTATTTATTAGCTCGTCTCGCTGTGGATATTAAACACCGAATTTAAAACGATTTTTTTATTTGAAATATGAGATTTTAGTTCCAACTATATCCTATCCTCCGAGTAAATTAGAAAATCGCCATCCCGGCGTTTTTTTGTTAGAATAATTTTATGATCGTCATACTTCATAATATTAGAAGTTTATATAATGTCGGTTCTATTTTCAGGAGCGCGGATGCAGTGGGGGTTGAGAAGATTTATCTTTGCGGATACACGCCGTCGCCGAAAGACCGATTTGGAAAATATATCCAGCAACTTTCAAAAGTTGCTTTGGGCGCGGAAAAAACCGTAGATTGGGATGCTTCGGCGCGCTCACCACAATCAATTAAAAAATTGATTAAAAAATTGAAAAGAGACGGCTATAAAATTTTCGCGGTTGAACAAAGCAAAAAATCAATTCCATATTATAAAATAAATCTTGCTACCGCATGCGGTAGCAAGAAAAATAAAAAAAGAGTGGTTCTAATTTTAGGGAATGAAGTGAAAGGTTTATCGCCGTCAATTCTGAAATTAGCCGATAAAATTTTGGAAATCCCGATGAAAGGTAAAAAGGAATCTTTGAATGTAGCTGTTGCTTTTGGGATTGTGGCTTTCAGATTAAAATATTGTTAAAATGAAAACATGACAAAAATTGCTATCAATGGATTTGGGAGAATTGGAAGATTGCTCTTTCGGCAGGCCTGCGATGACGACAGATTGAAAATTGTCGCCATAAATGATTTGGGCGATATAAATAATTTAGCTTATCTTTTGAAATACGATTCGGTTTATCGGGAGTTCCCGGGTGAAACTAAAATTTCCACAAAAAACGGCAAAAATTATTTTACTGTTGATGGCAAAGAAACTTTGGTTTTACAGGAAAAAGACCCGACTAAATTGCCGTGGGGAGATTTGGGAATTGATATTGTGGTTGAAGCCACTGGCGTTTTTGAATCTTTTGAAAAGGCCAAAGTTCATTTGGACGCAGGCGCGAAAAGAGTTATTCTGACCGCGCCGGCAAAAGACGCGGAAGGAACGGTTGGCGGAAGGACGGTTCTAATCGGAATTAATGATGGAGAAATAAGTTCAAAAGTTTTAACTTCCAACGGGTCCTGCACCACCAATGCCGTGGCGCCGGTAATAGAAATTTTGAAAGAAAATCCCGGGATTGAAAAAGCGATTTTGAACACGGTCCACGCTTTAACCAATACTCAAACTATTCTTGACAGCCCGGTGAAAGGAAATGATTTTCGACGCGGCCGAGCCGGAGCGCACAATATGGTGCCTTCAACAACTGGCGCGGCAAAAACCGTCGGGAAAGTTATAAAAGAAATTGAAGGAAAATTTGACGGGATTGCCATTCGAGTTCCGGTTATCTGCGGTTCTATCGCTGACATTACTTTTATTTCAAAAAAGAAAACCTCAGCTGAAGAAATAAATAATATTCTGAAAAAAGCCGCGGCTTCGGAAAAATGGCAGGGGATTTTGGAAGTTTCCGAAGAGCAGTTAGTTTCATCCGATATTATTGGAGTTAACGCCGCCGCCGTAGTTGATCTGCCTTTTACCAAAGTGGTTGACGGAAATTTAGTAAAAGTTCTGGCTTGGTACGACAACGAATGGGGTTATGTAATAATGCTGGTAAGCCATATTTTAAAAGCCAGCGAGAATTTATATCCAAAGATATATCGAAGCTCTGCTTCGCTATAGCAAAATTTCATTTTAATATATTTTTATAAATGAACCCTAAAGAACTCGCGAAAAAATTAGACCATACGAATATAAAATCAGGCGTGACCGAAGCGGAAATCAAAGAGACTTGCGAAGAGGCAAAACAATACGGGTTCCGCGGAGTTTGCGTTAATCCGGAATGGGTAAAATTGGTTTTCGAGGAATTAAAAGGAACCGGAATTAAAACCGTGGTTCTTCTTGACCCGCCGATGGGGCTTTCTTTAATGGAAGATAGAATTGCGATGGCAAAAAAAGCCAAGCAAGACGGCGCTGATGATTTGGATATCGTAATGAATATCGTGGATTTAAAATATGAAAAATACGAGAAAATTTTAAGCGATTTGAAAGAAATTTGTAAGATAGGCGATACGAAAGTGATAATCGGGTCCGGTTATCTGACTGACGAAGAAGTGATTAAGGCTTCGGCGCTGACAGAACAAAGTGGAGCCATTTGCGTTAAAACCGCCACTTTTAAAGACCCGTTGGAAGAAAGAGAAATCGGCGAAAAAGTCAGACATTTGAAATTGATGAAGGAAAACGCGCCCGGACTTTTAATAAAAGCATCGGGGAATATAAAAACCTTGAATGAAATTAAAGAAGTTCTGACAGCCGGCGCGGATATTATCGGAACGAGCAGTTCGGTGGGAATTATGAAGGAAGTAGGAGATAGTGAATAAAATATAGAATAATATCCTTTTGTTATTAATAATCTTGCTACCGCATGCGGTAGCAAGAAATTTAGACCAAAATTAAAAAATTTTATGTTTGAAATAATTACTATTGGAAGTGCCGCTAAAGATATTTTTCTACAAGGAATAGATTTTGTAAATTGTAAATCTTCAAAGTTTAAAACCGGAGAGGGGATTTGTTTGGGTTTGGCTTCAAAAAATAATGTTTCCGAAGCAGATTTATTTAATGGCGGGTCAGCGGTAAATACCGCCATTACTTTTTCGCGGCGGGGTTTGAAAACCGGCGCGATTTTCAGAGTGGGAAATGATTTATTCGGTGAAGATATCAGAAATTTCCTTAGGAAAGAAAGAATTGACATTAATTTTTCTCAAAAAGACCGAAAAATTTCCACTGCTCTCTCTGTAATTTTATTGAAAAACGGCGAGCGGACGATTTTAGCTTATAAAGGCGCCGGCAAAAATATCAGTGAAAAGGAAATTTCTTGGAAGAAAATTAAAACCAAATGGTTTTATGTCGGCACCTTGACTGGCAACAAAAAACTTTTAGAGAAAATTCTTGCTACCGCATGCGGTAGCAAGATAAAGCACGCTAGAAAAGGGAGTTTTTCTAAAGGGGTAAAAATTGCCGGAAATCCAAGCATGGCGGATTTGAAAATTTTAAAAGCCAATCCAAAATTGTTGGAAAATTACGATGTATTTTTAGTTAATCAAGAAGAAGCATCATATTTAACCGGTATTCCTTATCAAAAAGAAAAAGAGATTTTCAAAAAATTAGACAAATTAGTAGATGGCATTGTGGTGATGACGAAAGGTGTGAAAGGTGTTTCAGTTTCTGACGGAAAGAATATCTATAAAGCCGGAGTTTTCCCGCAAAAAGCATATGACAGAACTGGCGCAGGCGATGCTTTTGGAAGTGGGTTTGTGGTTGGTTTAATGAGAACCGGTAAAATAAAAGAGGGAATTAGATTAGGTCTTGCTAATGCGGCATCGGTGGTGGAAAAACTTGGAGCCAATACCGGGATTTTGACAAAAATTGAATTTAATCGAGATAAGAGATGGAAGCGAATATGACCGGTTTAGAAAAAATAGCGAAAATTTTAAGGACAGACAAAAGCGATCTTGGAGAATTAGAAAAAAAGCTTTTTTTGGCAACCGGGAAATCAGATGTTCTCCAGAAAATTTCCGATGAAAACGACGCAGCGATAGAAAAGTCATTAAAAGTTTTAAGCCTAAATAGAAGTTCTTCTGCTCAAGACATTTATAAAGCTTTGATTTCCAAAATTGAAGCTGATGATAATTTGCTTTTTGAAGCGTTAAAAAGACCTGCGGTAAAAACCGTTGAAGGATGTGAAACCATACTTAAAACAGCGGAAAAAGTTGTAAAACCTCCTAAGGGTTTCTTCTTGAAAATTGAAAAAGCAAAAGAAATTTTGATTAAAACTCCTCCGCCGAAACTTCTTGAATTTTTCGGCCATTCTTCTGTTGAAAAAATGCTTGAGAAAGAGAATATTCTTGAGATTTTTTGCGCTTTGAGATTTATTGAAGGAAGTAAATGGTTAAATGAAGTGTTTTTGCCGACTTATCAAGTTTTGAAACTTTCGGATTTTGAAGAACGGGAGATTCAAACGTTTGTAGTTAGCCAGAAAACCGCAACGGCAGCCGCTAAATTTGTAGAGAAAAAATATCATAATATCTCTCACTTAAAGGAATTGGGCGTGATTTTTATGATCCCGGTTTCTTTGGGCATTTCCGGAGAATTAATCAGAAATTTCAGCTTGGTCCTTCATTATTTTTACGAGGTTTCTTTTTATTCTTCGATTTTCAAGAGTCTTCCAGAAAGCGATTTTTCCGCTGATTTAGTTTCCTTGCTTCAAGGAAGAATAATCGAGCAGAGACTTCCGATTTCCGACAGAAGCCAATGGTTGATTGTCCAAAGATATTTAGCGAAAGACGATGAGAATGAATGGAGGCTGTTTGAACCTCATCTTAATCCGGAAGCGATTCATTGGGAGAAAGCGGAAAGAAGTTTAATAAGAGCAGGGAGTTTGCTTGACGGATTTTCGCCCGAGCTTTCTTTTTGGAAAAATTTAAATTGGGTCGGCGATTATTTCAAAACCGAGAACGACGACGAAATTTTAACGAGTTTTAACCTTGTTGATACGGCAATGGCTTTAGTCAAAGAGAAAGAGCTGATAAAATATCTTTATCATCATCAGGAAGCGCTTTGGAATAAGATTTTTTCCGAATATTTCGGAGAAGAAAAGATGGAAAAAATGATAAAAGAAAATATTATTAAAGGATGGTTAGAAATTTAATTAAGAATTTATGAGGTCCTTATTAGAAATAATTAAAGAAGCTGAAAAAAAAAAGAAAGCCATTGGGCATTTTAATGTTTCAAATTTAGAAGCGTTGAAAGCGATTGTTAATGTCGCCAAAAGGGGGAATACGCCGGTGATAATCGGTGTTTCAGAAGGGGAGCGGGATTATATCGGAGTTAAACAAATAGCCGCTTTGATAAAAACTTATAAAGAAAAAGGTTTGGAGATTTTTTTAAACGCCGACCATACCAAGTCTATGTTAAAAGCTAAAGAAGCGTTTGACGCCGGTTTTGACGCGATAACTTTTGACGCCAGCGGCTTATTTCCGGAAGAAAATATTAAACAAACAAAAGAAGTAGTGATATATAAAAATAAAGAGAAAAAGGATGTTTTGATAGAAGGTGAAATCAATCCGATTTGGGGCGCTTCGGAGCTTTTATCTCAAGCTCCTGAACAGGTTATCGGGACAATCAGAGAAGCGAATATGACAAAACCGGAACAAGCGGAAAAATTTATCGAAGAAACCGGAGTTGATTTATTGGCGATAGCGGTCGGGAATATCCACGGGGTAGTTCATGGCGAACGGCCTTCGGAATTTTTAAACCCGGAAATTGATATTGAAAAAATTAAATCGATAAAAAAACTAACAAGCGTGCCGTTGGTGCTTCACGGCGGGTCCGGCATACCGGATGAAGATTTAACCAAAGCGATTGAAGCCGGAATTTCAGTTATTCATATCAACACTGAACTTCGGCTGGCGTGGAAAAACTCTTTAGAAGAATCATTTAAAAATAAGCCGGGAGAAATCGTGCCTTATAAAATAATGCCGGCCGTAATCGCCGACATTGAAAAAGTAGTGGAAGAAAAATTGAGAATCTTCAATAGAATCTAACTGCTAATCGTTGCGATATCATCCGCAAAGCCGGATGCGCGATTAACCGCAGCTTGCCCATAGTCCCATAAATGGACTGACCAACGGCTGCCAGCGTAATATTTTGCCGCAGCTTTTCTTTCAGCGGAAATTGTTTGTTGGTCTGCTCCTAAATCTTTTAAGTATACAGCCGCTGCCACAAAAGCATCGGCATTATTCCATGGATTGGCGGGATTGTGTCCGGTAATCTGAGAAACTCTATTTTTGTAAATTTTCCAGGTTGAGGGAATAAATTGCGCTGGTCCCATTGCTCCGCCATAGACGCCATCAGCATTAGGGCAGGAGACTTTAACTGAATTGGGGCTAATATTTAATTCTTTTAAAATCGTTAGAAAAACCGGGATGTCCCGAGTCGGGTGCATTGCTGTTTCATAACTGCATTTTCCGACATTTTTTCCGAGCGCTGATTCGCCTTGTAAAATTGCCAAAAGAAAAGCCGCTCTAACACCAGTGGCGCCCTCGGCCATCTT
>CAZYZO010000012.1:0-7872 GCA_964651905.1 uncultured Candidatus Saccharibacteria bacterium
TTGTAGTACCTAAATCTATTCCGATGTCTTTTCTAATGTTTAAAAATGACATTTTGTTTAAAACAATGAAATAATATCTTTTATCAATATAATTATTGATAATACCATTAATAAGCTGAAACCCAAAGAATCAACGATGTTTTGCGTTTTTTGAGAAACCGGCGATTTTTTAATTTTTTCAATCAGGAAAAACCATAATCTTCCGCCATCAAGAGCCGGGAAAGGAATGAGATTAAAAGCGGCAAGATTAATTGAAATCAAAGCGAAAATTCTTAAAGTAAAAACAAATCCTAAATAAGCAAATTGCGTTCCGATTTTTACGGCGCCCACGGGACCAGTTAAATAAGCCAAGACATTTTCTCCCAAGAAAGCTGATTTTATTAAAGCAAATATAAAAACAAAAATTTGTCCGAAAATATATCCCGTTGTTTTCAATCCATTGAATAAAGCCGTGAAAAATCCTTGTTTTTTTATGATTTCAGCTTCAGTCAGAGAAATTCCTAAAGCACCTTCGCCTGTTGGCGGATTAACTCTGGGAATAATTTCAAAATCAAGTTTTTCTTTTCCTCTTTGAATTCCCAGATTAATTTTCTCTCCCGAATGAGCGGCGACGAATTTTTGGAATTCTTCAATTTTAAAAGATTCCGCTAACTGATTGTTCTGGAAATCTTTGACATTAATAATTTTATCGTTGATTTTTATACCGGAAATTTCCGCTGGACTGCTTGAAGAAACGCCGGCAATAAAGATTCCGCCGTCAGAAGCGCCTATCATAAAAATATAAGAAATAATCAGCCACCCTAAAACAAGATTTAGAAAAATCCCTCCCAGCATCACTAAAACCCTGATTCCCAACGGCTTGCTGTTGAAACTTTTTTTATCTTCCGCGTTGCCAGAGTTAATTTTCACCATCGCTCCAAAAGGCACGGCGTTAATACTGTAAACCGTACCTTTAATTTTTTTACTGAGAAGTCGGGGGGGAAAACCCAAACCGAATTCTTCAACTTCAATGCCAAAAAGTTTCGCTACTATAAAATGGCCAAGTTCATGAATCGCCAAAATAATAGAGAGAGAGATAATGATAGCGATAACAATTATGAAGGTCATAGGAGATTTTTAATTTTATTATCGTTCAAGGTTTCAATTTCTTTATTGGCATTATCAATTATTTTTTGGATTTTTTCTTTTAATTTGAATTTTTGGTCTTCGGAAATTTCTTTATTTTCAAATTGAGCGGTGATTTTTTTATTGAATTCATCGCGGACGGTTCTCAAAAAAATTTTTGTTTTCTCCGCTTCTTTTTTAACGGTTTTAGTGATTTCTATCCTTCTTTCTTCAGAAAGCGGCGGCAGACTAACTCTGATTTTTTTGCCGTCAACAGTCACTGAAACGCCCAAATTTGAGCTTTCAATAGCCTTAGCGATGTTTGAGATAATAGAATTATCCCAGACAGTTAATTCAAGCGTTAAAGGCGGTAAAACGCTGATTGAAGTCAGTTGTTTTACTGTTAATTTCTGGCCGGAATAATCAACTTTAATGTCTTCCACTATTTTAGGCGTTGGCCGGCTGCCTCTGATGCCGGAAAGTTCATTTTTGAACCCTTCTATGATGGTTTTAATTTTATTTTCTGAATTTGAGATAAAATCTTCCATATTAATTAGAACAAATTACCAAATAGAATATTTAAAAGATTAAAGGATTTAGTGCCGACCAATAACTTATCGCTGGCTATTCCAATCGCCGAGATAGTTCTATCCATTTTATTATTATAAGACTTCCAGGTCTGACCGGCATCAACGCTTTCAAAAAGTTGATGATTGCCAAAAACGTAAATATGATAAGCCGAAGAAGCCGCAAATTTTTCTATTTTTTTCGTTTCTATCGGCAGAGAACTGATTTTTTCGTAATTATTACCGTAATCAAAAGATTTAAGGAAACCATTTCTGGCTGTCAAATAAATAGCTAAATCGTCTTGGCTCACAGCGATATCTTTGATATTAGTTAAATTTTCTTTTTGAACAAAATCGGTTCCGTTGAAACTTTGAAAAATTTTTGAAGAGCTTTGAGCTAAAAGAACGTAGTCGTTAATATTTATCAGAGAAGAAATGGATGAAGATAGTTTAGCCACTTGCTTAATATTTTTATTTATAAAAGAATAAACCAAGATTTTTCCGGTGTTAAAACCGATATAAAGATTGCCGTTGAATATTTCAAGGCTGTAAGGAGCTTCACGATTGAATTCTAATAATTTATTTAAAGTGACAAGTCCGTCGCTGCTTTGGTAAATAATCCCTTTATTATTTTTATAAACAGCGATAAACATTTCTTCCGATGAACCGGGTTTTTCCACAATTTGGTAAATTTTAGTGTTTTGGTCGATATTTTTGTTTAAATCGGAAAATGGATACCAATTTTTTCCGCTGTCTTGACTAAAAAAGACTCCTTGATTGGTGGCGGCATAAAATAAAAATTGGTTAGCCGGCGATTGAATAATCTGATAAATATCAACATTTTTCTGATAATGAAAGATTGAATTTTTTATTTCTTCACCTTTGTAGACATAGCCCATAATATTGCAATTGGCATTTTCAACCGGACATTTTTGGTTAGCGCTTATATCGGTATTTATATTAATAAGAGAAATCTGACTTAAAAGTCCCGATCCCCATAAACCACCAAAAATAATTATTGCCAAACCTCCCCAAACAATAATTATAGCCCATCCGCCGTGGTCGTCTCCTTTGCTTTCTTCTGTCTTTTTAAATTCTTTTGCCATAATTTTTTAGATATTATTCTATATATTAAGAGAGAGTGAAAGATTTTCCAATTGCAATTTTTTATTGACGTTTATTTGTTTTATGGTAGTCAAACAACGTAAAACTTTTTTAAGAAAATAACTGTTTTTAATAAGATTTCTTTTAAGCTGACTGATTACAATTTCAAAAAATTTATCAAAATTTTGCTCATCCAAATCCGCTAATTGATAAAGCAATTCTCGGCGTTCCGAAGAAGGCAATGATTTATTTAAAAATTGAGAAACGATTTTTTCTATTTCTGTATTTTTAGACGAAACTAACTCTACGGCTTTCCCGATTAAACCGGAAGATTTTTCAGCCATAGAATCAGATTTTTCCCGGGAAATGTTAAATTTCTTAAGAAGGAAGCCGGATATTTCTTTTTTGGAAAACCGAGAAAAATATATTTTTTGGAGGCGGGAAAGAAGCGGCTCAAAAAGATTTTCCGGAGAACTGCTGATTAAAATAATTAATCCGTGAACCGGCGGTTCTTCCAGAATTTTTAACATCGCATTTTGAGCTTCAGGAGTTAAATATTCAGCATCTCTGATAATGACAATGCGATATTGCGAAAAAACGGGTTTTTTATAAAGAAAATCTTTAATGGTTCGAGCCGGGTCAATGCCGATACTTTGTTCAACGGGTGAAATTATTAAAAGTTCGTTTAAAATTTGAGACGGTTCCAAATCGGCAAATTTTTTATTTTCCAGATAATTAGCGAAGTTCTGCGCAAAAAGAAATTTTCCCAATTTTGGTTCTCCAAAAAAAAGATAAGCCTGGCTGAGATTCTTTGATTCAACCAGTTTTTTAAACCGTTTCTTTAGACTTTCATAACCGAACATAAATTAAAGTTGAGGTTTATTTATCAAAGCGCGTTTATAAACGTCTAAATGATTTAAGATAATGCCGGCGCCTTTAGAAACGCATAAAATCGGGTCTTCTGCCGCATAAACTGCGACTCCCAGAGTTCTTCTAAAAAAATCATCAAGATAATTAATCTGAGAAGCTCCGCCAGAAATAATAACTCCTTTTTCCATAATATCAGCAACCAATTCCGGCGGCGTCTGATTAAAAACATCCTGGATAGCTGAAGCCACTTCCGTTAAATACGGCCTTAAGGCTTCAGAGGTTTCATTAGAGGTAATGACAATATCTCGCGGCAGGCCGGTAATTAAATCTCGGCCGCGGACATTAAATTCCATTTTTATCCGGGAAGGCAAAGCAGAACCGATTTCAATTTTTATTTGTTCAGCGGTTTGCTCGCCTATAGAAAAGCTATATTTCTTTTTGATGTAATCAATGATGGCTTGGTCAAAGCGATTGCCGGCCACTCTTAAACTTTGCCAGGAAACAATCCCGCCTAAAGAAATTACCGCGACTTCCGAAGTGCCGCCTCCGATATTAACAATCATATTCCCTGAAGAACTGTTGATGGGGATACCCGCTCCCAAAGCTGCTAAAATCGGCTCTCGAACAACATAAACTTCTTTAGCGCCAGCTTCTTTAGCGGCATTAATCACCGCTCGTCTTTCTGTCTGAGTGATTCCGGCCGGTACTGAAATAACCACTTCTGGATTAAATAAATTAAAACGGCCGCAAGCCTTGCTGATAAAATAAGAAAGTAAAGCCTTGGTAATATAATAATCGGCAATAACACCGTCTTTTAATGGCTTATAAACTCTGATATCGGCCGGTGTTCGACCGGTCATTTCTTTTGCTTCTTTTCCAACTGCCATTACAGCGTTGTCAGGAACGCTTAAAGACACCATGGTTGGCTCATTGATAATGAATCCTTTGCCAGGGACAAAAACTACGGTGTTAACCGTGCCCAAATCGATGCCAATTTTTCTGACGAACATAGTGGTTGATATTTTAGCTTAGATAAATTAAACTGTCAAAATTCGCCTGATGGAAAAAATTTTTAAAATCCGAAGAATAATTTTTATATCTTTTTTTGTGTTTTTCGTTGTCGGTACGATTTTTATCTGCGCTTATAGCCGCGGTTGGATTTTCAATCCAAAGACTTTTAATTTCCAAAAAACCGGCGCTATTTTTATTGATACAAAACCGAAAAATGTCATTATAAAAATTGATGATAAGATTTTTCCCGACCAGTCCGGCCCGATTAACTCAGGGACATTAATTCAGAATCTTTTACCGGGAATTTACGAGATTGAAGTTGAGAAAGACGGATTTTATCCTTGGTTTAAAAATTTAGAAGTTAAATCTGGGTTTGTTGCTGAAGCGGCAAATATCATTTTAATTCCCGAAAAAATAAATCAAACATTGATTTTTGACGCCGAAAAACTTTCTAATTTTTGGATTAGTCAAAAAGGGAAAATTGTTTCTAAAAAAGACGATAAGCTTTACTTTTATGAATCAGCTGATTCTGTCTCGGTTAAATTAAAAGGCGATGATTTTTTGGGTTTTAATATTGACGAAAGCAAAATTCTTTTGCGAGATACTAAGGCTTCAATTTTCTACATTTACGAATTGAGAAATAATTTTTCCGCTTTAAACCTTAATCTTTTGATTAAAAATATTGATTCTCAGCTAATTGTCAAAAAAGCTGTTTTTCATCCCTTTTCTCCTAATAAAACTATTTTAGAGATTAAAGATGGCTTGATTGTTTTTGATTTTGACACTAAAGCAATTGAAAAAATTTCTGAACAGGCGGTATCAAACTGGGCATTAAACGGCTTTAATCTTTATTATTTAAAAGACAATTCTCTTGAAATTTTTAATTTAATGTTAAAAACAAAAAATGTTTTAGAAAACCCAAATTTATCCGCGTTTTTGGAAGAATCAAAGCAATTCGGCATTTCTCCAGATAATAGAAAAATTGCTTTTGTCGGAAACGATAATAAAATTTCCATCTTTTTTATAAAAGACCAAATTAGAGATTTTAATAAAAAGACCGGTGAAACTATTTCAATCAACCCGGAAGATGAAATAAAAAACATTTATTGGTATTTTGATTCAAGTCATTTTTTTGTTGAATCCGCCGATGGAATTAATTTCTGGGAAGTTGACGAAAGGAAACCGATTAATCATTTTCCAATTGCAGAAAATATTTCTCAATTCTATTATGAAAATCCAACGAATACGATTTATTTACTTAAAGATGGATTTATTAACAAATGGCAGATAAAATATTAAAAAACGAAGATTATTATTAGGATAACTATTAAACATAGGCCAATTTGAGGAAGAATTCCCCACCAGCTATGGATTTTACGAAAATGGAGGAAACGCTTAAAAACCAGAATTTTGGTTTGCCAAAAAATAATTGTAATAATATCTGGAAGGATAGAGCTAAAAATGCCTAAATAAATAAGAGGAGAAAATTTTAAAGAATGAACCGAAAGAATAAAAGAAATTAAAAAAATTCCCAAGAAAAAATCTGAAAGAATTTTTAAGTAAGCAAGAATGTATTTTCTGCTTAAATTTTCTCTGAAAAATTTTCTGGAAAATTTAAGACCATATAAAACATTTATATTATATTCGGAATGCGGAATAAGGTCTAAAACAAAATGAGACAAAAAAGCAGCAATAAAAACCAAGATCGGATTTTTAATTTTTAAAGCAATAGCGGCACCAACTAAAATATGAGGAGTGATAATCATAAATTTGAATTATTAATTATATTAGATTATTATATATTTTGCTATGAAAAGCCTTCAAGTTAACGAAGGAGATATTTTTTTAAAGAGAGGCAAAACCGCAATTTTCCTATTGCACGGTTTTTTTTCAACTCCTGAGGAAATTAGCTCGGTTGCCAATATTCTTGCTGATAATGGATTTACCGTCTATTGCCCTTGTTTGCCTATTTATTCTTCTTATGAGGAAGCTTCTTTAATTAATTTTTGTAAAGCTGATTATCGTGAATGGAAAAAAGAAGCGGAAACGGCATTTTTAAATCTTAAAAAAGAATTTGACAAGGTTTATGTCGGCGGGCATTCTTGCGGCTCAAATTTAGCCATTATTTTAGCTTCTAAACATAAAGTTGAAGGGATTATTTCGTTGGGGACAGCCATCTATTTATCAATGCTTTTGCGATTTACCAGAAGAATTATACGTTTTGTTGTCAGAATTATAGTGAGAAAAAATGCGGCACCATTTTTCCAAGCAACTTCGGCTTTAAGCATCTTTGATATGGCAAATATTATTAAGGAGACTAAAAAAATATTGCCTAAAATTGAACAACCGATTATTATTATCCATTCAAAAGATGACAAAATGATTTTGCCGCAATCAGCAAAATATATTTATAGAAAAGTCGGTTCTAAACACAAAAAATTGGTTTTTACCAGAAATGACAGCATTAACGGCCATGGTTTAATTCATAAAAAATTAGACCAGGAAATTGCCGAGGAAATTGTAAAATTTATCTCTTATGCCCGCTAATCTTCCTCCGCAATATTATTCAACCGAAGCCAAATTAAGAACCGCAAAAACAACCGAAGAAAAAATCTCAATCAATGAGGAACTTTTATCTTTGGTTCCGAAACACAAGGGTACGGAAAAAATTCAAAGAGACTTAAAAACTAAAATTTCCAAATTAAAAAAATCCAGCCAATCAAAAAAGAAAACAAAAAAGGAGTTGCTTTATGCCGTTAAAAAAGAAGGCGCTGGCCAGATTGTTATTATCGGCCCGCCGAATTCCGGCAAATCAACGCTTTTAAACGTTTTAACCAATGCCAAAGCCAAAACCGGCGATTATCCTTTTACCACCGAATTTCCCCAGCCGGCAATGATGTCTTACGAAGATGTTTTGATTCAACTGGTTGATACGCCGCCTTTAACCAAAGAATTTTCTCCGGGTTGGCTGAAAGAACTGATTAAAATCGCTGATGGAGTTTTAATTGTTTTTGATTCAATTTATTTAGCTGAAGGAAATTTTTCTGAAAAGATTGAAAAATTTATGGAATTTTTGGGAACTTCTAGAATCAAGGATAAAAAAATTATTATCATCAGCAATAAAATTGACCTATTAAAAGAAAAAATCAGTTCTAAAAATATTATTGGAGTTTCTGCTTTAAAAGGAGTTGGATTGGAAGAATTAAAACGGGAGATA
>CAZYZO010000012.1:7972-13285 GCA_964651905.1 uncultured Candidatus Saccharibacteria bacterium
TATTGGAGTTTCTGCTTTAAAAGGAGTTGGATTGGAAGAATTAAAACGGGAGATATTTAATATTCTTGGCATTATCCGAGTTTATACAAAACAACGGAGTAAAAAAGCCGATTTAAACCATCCTTTTACCCTACCTAAGGGTTCTAAACTTTTTGATTTGGCCCAGCAAATTCATTTTGATTTAGTTGAAAAATTTCAATACGCCAAATTATTTAAGGAAAATTCAAAAAAACCGCGGATCGTCGGAAAGAAATATACTTTAGAAGACGGAGATATTATTGAAGTCCACACGCAGTCTTCATAAAAAAGCGGGTTTTGATAACCCGCTTTTTTGTTTATTACATTATATTTCTTTTTCTGCCATTTCTTCTTCTTCTATTTCTTCGCCTTCTTCTGCTGGTTCTTCTTCGCAACTACATTCATCAATTGGTTTGCCGCAACCAACGCATTTTTCTTTAGCCATATTTTTTCGAAAATAATTGGCGACCTTTTATATATCTGGCTATTATATTATAAAAGTTATTTTGTTTGTCAATCCCCCACATATGTGGGGGATTAATGATTAAAAATCTTAGGTTTTTAGCAGGTTAAATGAAAAAGGCCGATTACTTTTTTATTTTGATTCTTAAGGTCATTAAAGATGCCGACAGCCATCGGCGTTTCTTCAATTATTAATTCCACTCCCCTTTTCTCAATTTCTATTTTAGTGGCATCCAATACTTGAGCGATTCCAGATTGGCCGGTGCCGATTATAATAACTTCCGGAAATTTTAATAATGCCGGCTGGACCGATTCAACATCAACCAAATGGCTTTCTTTTTTTTGCCATAACTGAACATAATCGTCAAAATCAACCATTACATCTTCTTCATAAATTTCACCGTCTATTTCAATTGAACCAAAAGTATAATCTTCTATCATATTTTATTTAATGAGTTTTAATAATATCAAATAAATATTTTTTAATAAATAAGCATCCCGTCTAATCCGTAAAAATGAAATCAATGATTTTTTCAAGGATTGTTTTTGGTATTTCTTTATAATATCCGGTTTTTTGTTGAAGTTCTTTTAAATGCTCTTTGGTTTCTCTTTCGCCAGCCGAAATTATTTCTTTGGCGCAATTGAAAGCCAATACCTCATAATTATAAACAGCTGGTCTCAAAGTGATGTCAGCAGTTTGTAGTTTTTGTTTAGATGCTTGATAAATCAAGCCATCCATAATATCCGAAATCATTGAGTAAGCATTTTTAATATTAATTGAGTTCGCCGTGAAATTAACCCAACCTTTAGCAACATCAACAGCAATTACAATATCAGCTCCCATTTTTTTTGCTATATCAGCCGGAGTGTTATTCACAAAACTGCCATCCGTTAAAATTTTATCCCCTATTTTTATTGGTCTAAAAAATATTGGTAAAGCAGAACTGGCTTTAATAGCTTCTAATAAAGGTCCGGCTTCAATAATAACTTCTTCGCCGGTTTCTACACTTGTAGTGATTGCTTTGAAAGGTATAGAGCAGGTTTCAATTTTTTTATTGTTTATAGTTTTAAAAATTAAGTCGGTGATAAATTCGCTTTTAAAAGGGTCTTCCTTTTTACTTATTAACATTGATGGAATAGAAAAAATATCTCTTTTTTTTATTGATAAAAAGCCTTCTTCCAATGTTTTGATATCTTTAGTTGCCGCATACCATCCACCAACTAAAGCGCCCATAGAAGTTCCGGAGATAAAATCAATCGGAATTCCCGCTTGTTCTAAAATTTTAATAACGCCTATATGAGCTAATCCTCTGGCGCCTCCTCCGCCCAAAGCCAAGCCAATCTTTTTTCTTTTTTCCAATTTGTCAGTCATTTATGTATATATTATCAAATAAAAAACAAATAGCCAGACCGAGGAGGAAATAGTCTGGCTATAAAAACAGGAGGTTTATAAAATTAAAACAACTATTTTAATAATAAAATTATTTATTGAAAATATCAAGATTACTCCGTTGTTTTTCCGTCAAAATGCTCTTCACTCGCCGTTGCTTCGGCTTTGGTAGCGCGAATTACTCCGTCTTTATGCTCAGGCGGCGAATAAACAGTATAAAGCTTCATTTCATTTTTATCGGAAGTATTGATGATATTATGTTTAGTTCCGGCCGGAATAACTACGGCGTACTCGCTTTTTATAATATGTTCAACGCCGTCCAAAATTGCTTTTCCTTCGCCTTCCTCAATCCTGATAAATTGGTCAAGGGTGTGGATTTCTTCTCCAATATCTTCTTTAGGCTGTAAACTCATCACTACCAGCTGGCTATTTTTCGCAGTGTAAAGAACTTTGCGGAAATTATTATTTTTATTTGTCGTTTCTCCAATATTAATTATGTAGCCTTTCATAGTATTTGCCGATTATTGGCATTTTTTTCTTAAAACGACCTTTATTTATATATTGAACGTTTCACTCACTATTCGTTCACTATAACAGATATTAATTTATTTGACAAAATGTTTAAGGTTTTTTGAAAAGTTTTTTTAATTCTATTTTACTTTTTTCTAAAATCTGTCGCTGGTCTTTTTTAAGATTTTTACCCGCGCGATTAATGTAAAAATTCAGCATAGATATAGCTGATTGATAAGGAGTGCCTTTACGTCTCAAACTTTTTTCAGCCGAACGTTTAAGCGATTCCGCAATGCGTCGCGGATTATTCCAAGTAAAAACGCCCTTCTCTAAATCTAAAGCATTGCTGTATTTTGTTACATATCCGGACCAGTATTTTTTATTTTTAATCAAGTCAAATTTAATTAAGAATAAAAATTGCGTAGTTTAAATAAGCAGCGAAACTTACCCAAAGAATATAGGGCAAGAGTAAAAAAGCAGCTGGTTTAGATATTTTATAGAACGTGATAATAGTCCAAAGAATCGCCAACCAAAGAATGATTATTTCAAAAAAGGCGTAGAAGGGATTATGAAGTCCAAAGAAAATAATTGACCAAAAAATATTAAGAATTAATTGGACAATAAATACGCCAAGCGCAATTTTTACTTCTTTTCTTTTTAACCCTTTATTCCATACCAAAAATGCCGCTACTCCCATCAAAAGAAAAAGTGTGGTCCAAACCGGAGCAAATATCCAATTTGGAGGATTAATAGGCGGTTTTTGAAGATACACGTACCAAGTAGATATTGAAGGCGTAGTAAAAATAGAACCAATAATACCCGCAAACTCAGCCATAATAACAAAAATCACTAACTTAAGAAAATTATTTATTTTCATTATTTTTTTCTTTATCGCTAAATAACCTCGCTAAATATATGGAAACTATTACTACCACAATAGTAATTACAACAGCATAAATAAACTTAACTAAAACCGTATTTTTACTGAGAGGAAAAAGATATTCTATAAAACCCTTTATCGCTTCGTTCCAAGCGAGACCGGCTACCAATCCAAAAGCAGCCAATATATAACCCAGCACTCTTTGACTGACTTCTTTTTTAATCTGTTTGCTTTCGTTTTTAATTTTTTCTTTGATGTCTTCCATTTTTATTCATTTTCTTTAAATCTTTCAATTGACCGGTCATAAGTTTTTTCCACTTCTTTTGAAAAATAACAAGCCGGCAGTTCATTTCTTTCCAAATGATACCTAACACATTCGCAACAAATCCCCTTTCTCGGACACTCAGGATAAGTACAAGGACAAGTTTTTAAATTTTGTTTTTGTTTACACTCCATCTTTTTTGCTTGATAAACAACACTATACTGCTAATCGCGCCGATTAAAAATCCTATCGGGCATCCGATAACCGCTAAAATGAAAAACACTGGCTCTTCAATCTCTTTTTTAAAAATTACGCTTAATAAACCCGAAGTTAAATTGTGCAGAAGGACAAAAATAATAAAACTAACCGCAGAAATTCCCGTTAACAACAAAAATTTTTTAAGAGAACCCACTAATTTATTTTTAAGAGTCAGAATTATTAATATCGTACCCAATAAAATAAAAGCTCCCCACTCGAAAAAAACAATAACTGGCCCGACGATTCTGAATAGTTTTGTGTTAATGCCAGGGATAAACATCCCAACCATTATTAAAACAAAAACTACTACCAATAACGAAAATGTAATTTTTAAAAGCTTCATATTAAAGATTACTCGGGAGTTGACGTTCCTATCGTGGAAGTTGCTTTGTTTGCTTTTATCGGCGGGGTTAATGATTTAATAATTTCTCTGGCGTTATCTCGCGCCGCTTTTAAATCTTTTTGTGCAACTACAATTTTTGTCCGAGCGTCTTTCAAAGCCGTTAAATTTGACTGAGCGATTGTTTTATCTCCTTGGTCCGGAAGTAAATTAGTCACTTCGGAAATTGCCGCTTGCGCCTGTGTTTTAGCATTGGCTATTTTAATGTTTATATCGGCAAGTTGTGTTTGAAGAGAAATTGCTTCCATTGTTGAAGAAGCTTGATTGATGCGGATTTGAAGCTTATTAGCTATGGTTGAAAGCGTATTAGCGCTAGTTTGTATTCTGTCGGTGGCTGATAAAATTTGCGTTTGAGGCATCACCAAAGCATAAACTCGATAAGCTTTTGTAATGGATTGAGTATAAGTTTTTAATGTTTGCGAGTCGGTTTCTGAAGCAATTTTTTCTTGAAGAGTTCCTAAATTTGAAATAACGCCTTGGACCGTCGATTGAAGAGCTGTTTTTTCGCTTTCAGAAAGTTTTTTCATTTCTTCAATTCTGCTATTCAATGTATTTAAAGAATTTATGCGTCTATCTATTTCTGTTTCGGCTTTTTGCTGTACTTTTTGCTGGACAGCATTGTTGGTTGAAGTAGCAGATGAAGTAATGATATTTTCTTGAGCTAACGCCGGTAAAACAATAATAAGCGCTGTTAATATCACTCCGACGCTTGTTATAGCAAGTTTTACTTGATATATCGAACTAAAGTTCGCTATAGCAAAGTGAAATTTTGATATATCTTTAGATATATATTTTTTCATATTTAAATTATTAAATTAATTGATCGACTTTTATTGGATAAATTTAACTAAATTTCTAAATCATTAATGCCTTGAGTGGAAGACGCAATATCGGCGTCTAACGCGTTTAATTGATTATCCAATGCTTGGAGGTCTTGGTTTAAGGCTTCATCGGATATATCGACGCTTGCTTCTGACGGTTGTGTAGAAGTGGAAGATGTTGAAAGATTTTCGGGAACAATTTTATTTTTATTTATATATATCACTCCTAAAATAATCGCCGCCCCTAATATTACAACAACGATTATCCAAATAATTATTTTTGACATATGACAAACTAATTTTATTTTCAAC
>CAZYZO010000012.1:13385-15358 GCA_964651905.1 uncultured Candidatus Saccharibacteria bacterium
GTCAATATTCTATGCTGAATTCGCGTTTAATCTCTCGTAGATTTCTTCCGTCAACTTTCTGAATAATTCCCGTTTTTTCCAAAACGGATTGCTCTCTGAAACATCTTTTCTCCGAATTTTATTCAATTCTAAGATGACCGCGTATCTTGCATGCCCTAAATCAGTATCGGATTTAATATTGGCGTCTTCCAGTCCTTGATAAATCTGTTTTAAATGGCTGTATTTATTGGGAATATTCAATTCTCTGTTGGTTTTTATGCGACTTGAAAGATTATTGGAAAGAGATGAGTTTGATTCAATATATTTTATAAAATCGTGAATTGCCACAAAAAAATCAAAACCAGCAGGCGTCTTTAAAACTTTTTGGAATTTTTTATCTAAACCGCTTTTTACCTTTCCTGAAAGCTTCATTACATATATCTTATCACAATTCTGACTAAATAGCGATTTTTTTAAAAATTAAAGAGATTAAAAAGAAAAAAGTTGAAACAATAATAATTAAAGGGCCTGCTGGAAATCCAGTTGTTTTAAAAAGTAAAATTCCCAAAAAAGAACTCAAAACTCCCAAAAAAGTCCCGCCAAGAGAAAATTGAAGTAAATTTTTACTCAAATTTCTGGCCGTAGCGGCTGGTATGGCAACCAAAGCAGCTGTCAAAAGCCCGCCAACAACTTTTACGCCCAAAGCAACGATTATGGCGATAGAAAATAAATAAAAAAGATTATATTTTTTAACATTGATTTTTTCAGATTTTGCCAAATCTTCAGAAATGTTAATTAAAGTTATTTTAGAATAAATTTTTTTAATCAACAAAAAAATAAAAAAACATAGAATACAAGTTATCAACGTATCAAAAAAACCGATTTTTGAAATGTCACCGACTAAAGCGGTCTCTGCCTGTCCAATTGGCAGGAATAAAAAGGCAATGGCAACGCCTGAAGCAAAAACAACTGCGGTTAAAGCTTCCATTGGCAATTTTGTTCTCATTCCAAAAAGCCAAATAAGGACAATTCCTAAAATGACAAAAGGAAAGGCACCCAAAGAAACATCAAAACCATATAAAAGAGCTAAAGCGATGCCAGGCAGCGTTAAATGGCCAAGAGGACCGGCAACCAAGGCCATCTTTTTTGACAGCATTAAAGTCCCTAAATACCCCGCCGCTCCTCCAATAAAAATTCCAGCTATTAAACTTAATAAAAATTGTTCCATAATTTTAGTGTTTATGATGCTCGTAAAATTTCACTTCTTCGCCATAAAGCTTTTGTAAAGTTTCCGTAATTAAAACTTCTTTTGGAGAGCCTTGACAAATCGGACATTTATTCAAACAAATTACATAATTTGAAAATTTAAAGACAACACTTAAATCATGAGTTATAAGTAGAATTGTTAAATCCCTTTCTTTTTTTAATTTAGCCAGCAATCCATAAATAGTTTCTTCACCCCCGATATCAATTCCAGTAGTTGGTTCGTCAAAAAACAAAACATCGGGATTTCCAATCAAAGCCCAGGCAACCAGTATTCTCTGAAATTGTCCAGAAGATAATTCGCCTATATTTTTGTTTAAAAAATTCTTTTCAAATCCTACTGAGTTTAAAGTTTTTTCTATTTCCGAGCGAAAATTTGAAACTTCTTTCAACTTAAAAAACTCTTCGACACTCATCGGGATGTCTTTTATAAACGGTAACCTTTGAGGAACATAGCCAATTTTAACTTCTTTTTCCCATTTAATTTCTCCTTTATATGGTAAAAGTCCCAATAGAGTTCTCAATAAAACCGTTTTTCCTGCTCCATTCGGCCCCAAAATCGTTAAAACATCGCCCTCTTTTACTTCAAAAGAAAGATCTTTGATGATTTCTTCGTTTTCCAAACTCACATTTAAATTTTTCACCTTTAAAATAGGTTCTGGCATAGGTTCATTTGAATCTTTCTAAAATCTTAAAATCTTTTATAAGAATCCCCTTCATATTTGGATTAT
>CAZYZO010000013.1:0-1061 GCA_964651905.1 uncultured Candidatus Saccharibacteria bacterium
CCGGCTAAAATTTTCTTATTCATTTCTTTTTTAGTGATGCCGCCTTGGATGTATTTTTTTGATTCTTTAAGAAGGGCCTCGCGGTCCTGCTTGGAAATCCAGCCTTTATTTTTTGTTTGCTGTTTTAATTCTCTAAAACTTATTGATTTTTTATTTGAAGGGAAAATAGCCATAAATTTTAATTCTATTTTACCATCTATTTAAGCTGGGTCAAACCTTTTTAGTTATCCACAGCTGGTGGCTTAAAAAAACAACTTTTTTGCTATAATTAATAAAAGGTCGAATAATTAGTTTTTAAAGCATATTTTAATAATTATGGCATTTCAAAGTTGGACACAGATAATGATAACTTCTTTCCAGAATGTTTGGGCTACGATTATTACGTACACTCCTACTTTAATTGGTGCTGCGATAATACTTTTAGTCGGCCTTCCCATCGCTTCGCTGTTGGGGAAATTAATTGAAAAGATTTTAAAAGCCGTTAAACTTGACGAGTTTTTCCAGAAAATTGGCTTGACCAAGTATGCGGAGAAAGGAGGCTTCCGACTGAGAATTTCTTGGTTTTTGGGCAAGTTAGTTTACTGGTTTTTAGTGATTGTCATTGTTTTGGCTTTATCTGATATGCTTGGCTTTATTGCTCTATCCGGATTCTTGAGTAGAGTTCTTCTTTATATCCCGAATGTCATCGTGGCGATCCTTATTTTGTTGTCAGTTATTATTCTTGCGAACTTCCTTCGTTCAATTGTAAGGAAATCCGTGCAGACCACCAATTTTGGAGGAGCTGGGTTTCTGGCAACTTTGACCTGGTGGATAGTCGTAGTGTTCGGTGTAGTAACAGCTTTAATTCAGTTGGGGATTGCCGTGACAATTCTTAACACATTGGTGATTGCCGTAGTTTCTTCGGCAGCTCTGGCAACTGGTTTGGCTTTCGGTCTTGGCGGAAAAGATGAAGCAGCTCGGATTTTGGCAAAATTCAGAAAAGATTTGGAGGAATAGACAAAGATAATAGATACAGAAATTTATACCCCGTCCCGATAAATCGGGACGGGGTTGTTTTTATA
>CAZYZO010000013.1:1161-10418 GCA_964651905.1 uncultured Candidatus Saccharibacteria bacterium
AGAAAAATTGACCCTTTGCTTTTTCATCTGATTTTTTCAGAAGAAAAAAGACAAAGAGAAACAATTGATTTAATCGCTTCGGAAAACTTCGCTCCGGAAGCGGTTTTGGAGGTTTTAGGCTCGGTTTTAACCAATAAATATTCCGAGGGTTATCCCGGGAAAAGATATTATTCGGGCAATGTTTATTATGATGAAATTGAAAGATTAGCCCAAAAAAGAGCCTTAAAAGCCTTTGATTTAGACGAAAAAAAGTGGGCGGTTAATGTCCAGCCGTATTCCGGCTCGCCGGCGAATTTGGAAATTTATTCGGCATTGTTGAATCCGGGCGATGTTATTCTGGGAATGAATTTATTTTCCGGCGGGCATTTGACTCACGGCCATCCGTCAACTTTTTCCGGCAAAATTTACAAAGCAATTCAGTACGGCATCAATCCAAAAACAGAAAAGATTGATTATCAAGAAATAGAAAACCTGGCTGAGAAATATAAACCGAAAATGATTATTTCCGGCGCCTCGGCTTATCCGCGGGAAATTGATTTTAAAAAAATCGGCAAAATTGCCAAAAAAATCGGTGCTTGTCATTTAACGGATATTTCTCATATTGCCGGATTAATTTTAGCCGGTCTTCATCAATCGCCTTTTAATTCCGCCGATATTGTTATGACAACAATCCATAAAACTTTAAGAGGCCCGAGAGGAGCGGTAATATTCAGTAGAAAAGAATTATCTGAAGCGATTGATAAAGCGGTTTTTCCGGGTATGCAAGGCGGACCTCACAACAACACGATTGCCGCCATTGCTTTGGCTTTTTATTTGGCTTCCAAAAAAGAATTTAAAAATTATCAAAAACAAATTATAAAAAACGCCAAAGTTTTAGCCGAGTCTCTTAAAAAGCGCGGATTTAATTTGTTGTCAGGCGGGACAGATAATCATCTTTTAGTTATTAATTTAAAGAACATTGGTTTGGATGGTTTTAGCGCTGAAAAAATGTTAGAAAATGCCGGCATAATCGCCAATCGCAACAGTTTGTTTTTTGATAAAAGCCCTTACCGGCCTTCAGGATTGCGAATCGGGACGCCGGCAATTACTTCTTTGGGGATGGAAGAAAAAGAAATGAAAAAAATTAGCGACTGGATTTACAGAATTTTGATTAAAAAAGAAAATCTTCAAAAAGTGAAGAGAGAAGTGTTAATTTTGAGAAAAAAATTCTAAAATATGGAAATTAACGGTAAAGAAATAGCGGAAAAATTAATAAATAATTTAAAAAACCAATCAAAACCGGATAAAATTTTAGCGGCCATTCTGGTTGACGAGAATCCGGTTTCAATGAAATTTTTAGAACAGAAGAAAAAAATTGCAGAACAATTGGGCGTTGATTTCAGGATATACAAATTCCTGGAAAATTCTTCCAATGATGATTTACGTAAAGAAATACGTAAAATCGCTTTGCTAAAGCGAGTGGGTGGAGTGATTATTCAATTGCCTTTACCCGAGCATCTTAACCGCCAGTATATTTTAAACGTTATCCCCCGCGAGAAAGACATTGATGTTTTAGGGGAGCGGGCGCTCGGCGCTTTTTACAGCGGTCGCAACCCAATTTTACCCCCAGCCGTAGGAGTTGTTGAAACAATATTTACAACTTACAACTTACAACTTACAACTTTAAAAGTAGCTGTTGTCGGACTTGGCTTTTTAGTCGGCAAACCGATTGCTAATTGGCTGATGGGCAAATGTTCGGAAATTTTCCTTTTGGATATTGGCAGTGATTTATCAATTTTAAAACAAGCGGATTTAGTGATTTCCGGAGTCGGCAAGGCCGATTTAATTAAACCAGAGATGTTAAAAGAAAACGCTGGAATTATTGATTTCGGCTATTCCATTGATGAAACCGGTAAGATTTCCGGAGATTTTGGCTCTTTGTCGTTTGTCGTTGGTCGTCAGTCATCATTGTCATTCTATACTCCTACTCCTGGCGGCACTGGCCCGATTTTAGTTGCAAAAATATTTGAGAATTTCTATAATTTGAACGCAGTGAAAATTATATGAAATCTAATTTAAACGAAGTAAAAATTAGATGAAATATAAATTAAATAATGAATAATAAAAACGGAAATATAGTTCGAGGCATTAAAAAAGCCCTTGATGGTTTTAAAGAAACTTTAATAAAAGAAACCAGTTTTAAAGTAATGCTGATAATCGGATTTATTGTAGCCAGCTTGGTGTTTTATTTTCCTACTAGCCGAATTGAAAAAATAGTCTTATTTTTGATAATTTTTGCCGTTTTGGTTTTGGAATTAATCAATTCAACGGTTGAACGAATAATGGATTTTCTCGGGCCGGACCAAGACGAGAAAGTCAGAATTATCAAAGATTTAATGGCGGCGATTGTTTTGTTAGCCGGTTTAGCCGCCATTATTGTGGGAATAATAATTTTTTATCCCTATATATTAGGATTCTGGTTTAAAAAATTTTAAAGATTAATTTTTTTTATTCTTTTGCTATGATTTTCTTTTTTATTTCTCCTTGAAGTTTTTTGTTTTCTTTCAAATTTTCTTTAGCGGCTTCCAAGCCAACGCCTAATTTTTGACCTTCAAAACTATACGTATTTCCGGTTTTGGTAATTACTCCGGCGTTAATACCCGTATTCACCAAGTCGCCGACATAAGAAATGCCCTCGCCGTAAATAATGTCAAATTCAGCGATTTTGAACGGAGCCGCCACTTTATTTTTAACAACTTTGGCTTTGACCCGATGGCCGATAATCTGTTCGCCTTTTTTAATTTTTGCCGAAGCCCGGATGTCAATTCTGACTGAAGCGTAAAATTTCAAAGCCCGGCCGCCCGGAGTCGTTTCTGGATTGCCGAACATAATGCCGATTTTCATACGAAGCTGATTAATAAAAATAACTAAAGTATTTGCCTTAGCAGTGATGGCGGTTAATTTTCTTAAAGCTTGGCTCATCATCCGAGCTTGCAATCCGATAAATTGAGCACCCATTTCTCCTTCAATTTCCGCCCGAGGCGTTAAGGCCGCCACCGAATCAATCACAATCACATCAATCATCCCTGAGCGCACCAAACTTTCTAGAATATTCAAAGCTTCTTCGCCGCTGTCCGGCTGAGAAAGTAAAAGCTCATCAATTTTTACGCCCAATTTTTTGGAATAATCAGTGTCTAAGGAGTGTTCAGCGTCAATATAAGCGGCTTTACCTCCTTGTTTTTGAGCTTCGGCAATAACGTGTAAAGCCAACGTGCTTTTGCCGCCTCCTTCCGCACCGAAAATTTCAACAATTCTTCCTTTAGGAAGGCCGCCGACTCCCAAAGCCAAATCCAAAGAGAAGGAACCGGTTGGGATGGTCGCAACATCAACCTGCTTTTTATTTCCTAACTTCATTACTGCTCCTTCGCCGAACTTATTCTGGAGAACTTTTAATAATTTATCTATATTATTTTGCTTTGGCTCTTCGTCTTTTTCTTTAGTCATACTATGGTTGATAGATTACTTGTTTTGATACTTTAATTTCTTTGCCTAAAAATTTTTTAACTTCAAATTCAATAATATTAACTCCTTTTTGAAGATTAATGTCTTTTTCAAACCAGCCAGTTGCGTTGATAACCACTTCCTCGCCGTTAATGATTAATTTGTTTTTTTGGTCAGTGCGGCCAGTGACTTTAAAAGGATTAATGGAGATTTCTAATGAAGCCGGGGTGATAATTTCTAATTTCGGCGCGCCGAAAATATTTCGCCACTGAAGACTTAAATACACTATAACAAGAATTAAGATTATTATAAAAATAATGTTCTTTTTATTCGCTTTCTTCGGCAACGCGAAACGGTTAGAAGAAAGTTTGTCATTTTGCCCAGAAATTCTTAAAGATAAATCGTTTCGATAAGTTTCCCATAATTCTTCGCCATTAAGCCGAAAAGCTTTGGCAATTTTTAAAATATATCCTCGAGTGTAGGGAGCGGCCGGCAGATTTTTATATTCGCCGCTGATTAACGCTTCTAAATAGCGTTTAGGCACGCCGGTTGTTTCCGATAATTTTTCCAGAGTGATACCCTTAGCTTCCAAAATTTCTTTTAAAGTTTCGCTTAAATTATTGTTCATCTTCTTCTATATTTTCGCTTTCAAAATTTTCTTTTTTAATTAAAGATTTTATTTTTTCAAAATAAATTTCTCTTGGTTTGGCACCCAAACCTGGTCCGATTAATCCTTTAGCTTCCAAAATATCTAAAATTCTGGCGGCTCGGGCATAACCGATTTTCAAATGTCTCTGGAATAAGGAGGCCGAAGCTTTTTTAGCTTCCCAGATTATTTCCAACGCCCGGTCTAAAAGTTCGTCATCATCATCGGTTTCGGAAGAAATAAAGTTTTCAATTTCTTCAGCTTCAAAATTAATATTTTCTTCAGTTGCTAAAGGTTCATTATTTTTCACAATAAAATCAATTACTTTTTGGTTTTCTTCTTCGCTGACATAAGCGCCCTGGATTCTTTTTGGTTTAGAAAATTCCGCGGCAATAAAAAGCATGTCGCCGGCGCCCAAAAGTTTTTCAGCGCCGCTGGTGTCAAGGATAGTTCGGGAGTCAACTTGACTTGGCACCTGTAAAGCCACCCGGGACGTAATATTGGCTTTAATTAAACCGGTAACTACTTCTACTGAAGGCCTTTGAGTTGAAAGAATTAAATGCAAACCGGTGGCTCGAGCCATCTGGGCTAATCTGACAATTGAACCTTCCACCTCCCGACCGTAAGAAGTCATCAAATCAGCCAATTCATCAATGACAATAATTATAAAAGGCAGGGTTTCGTGAGAATTTTTCTTATTATAACTTTCAATATCTCGCGAACCAGAAACTTGCAATAAATTGTATCTTCTCTCCATCTCATTAATCGCCCAGCGAAACACGCCAACCGCCTTTTTAATATCGGTAATCGGCGGCGTTAAAAGATGAGGGATGTTGGCATAAGCAGAAAGTTCCACTCTTTTCGGGTCAATCAGAATCATTCTTAAAGTTTCTGGAGAATTTTTATAAATAAGAGAAATTAGAATTGAATGGATACAAATACTTTTTCCTGAACCAGTGGAACCGGCAATTAAAAGATGGGGCATTTTTTCAACATTTGGAAAGAGTACTTCGCCGGAAACGTCTCTGCCCAGTGGAAAAGCTAACAGTCCTGATTTTATAAATTCCGGATAAGCCATCAAAGAACCCAGTCGGACCAAGGCTGCCGCTTTATTTGGGACTTCAATACCGACTAAAGATTTCCCGGGAATTGGAGCTTCAATTCTTATGGGATGAGCTGCCAGAGCCAAAGATAAATCTTGATTCAAGGCGGTAATCCGGGTAAGCTTGATGCCTTCAGTTGGTTTTAAAGTATAGCGGCTGAATTTAGGCCCCACGTTAACTTCGCCCATTTCCACCGGGATTCCGAAACTATCTAAGGTTCTTTTGATGATATTGGCGTTGGCTCGCAAGTCGCCAACGGTTGGTCTTTCTATTGAAGATCGCAGAAGCGAAAAAGGAGGGGCAATATAACCTTTAATTCTTAAAAATTTGGATTTTGTCGGGATAATGGGTTTTGATTCTTTTTTCGGTTGTTCGGGCTTGGCTGGAGCTGTTTCTTCTTTTAACCCGTCAGGAATTTTTAATTCTTTTATTTTTATTTCTCCCAGTTTTTCTTCCGGCTTTTCTTTTCTTTTTAATTTTATCGGAATATTAAAAACAGTGATAAGCGAAATAAGAAAAATTGCGATAATAATAATTATGGAAAGTAATCTACCGAATGGATATTGGAGCCAGCCTAAAATTTTCCCCAGCCAGCCGCCGTTTTTCCAAATTATTTCTATCAAGCCCAAACCGGCTAAAATAAAAATCCCGGCGCCGATAAAAGGAATTTTTACGGCTTTGACCGAGCGTGAAACAAAGAAAACGCTGGAAAGAGTTAATAATATCAACGGTAAAAGAAGATAGCCTAAACCAAAGAATTTTCCAAAGACATTATAAACCAAATTGCCGACCGGGCCGGCATTTTTAAAATAAGCAAAAATAAAAATTAAAGCTAAAGCAACACAGACAATTCCCCAGATAGTTTGTTTTGTTTCCGGATGGAGACCCAAGAAAAATTGGCCTGGTTCTTTTCCTTTGTTATTTTTCTTATTCCTGTTTTTGTTGTTATTTTTTCGAGCCATCTTCAATATATTAATTAAAATTTAAAAACCCTCAAAAAGCAAGGCGGAAATTTTATGAGTTGACGACTTTTTAAAAATCCTTAAAATATATAGCACAATGGTTAATTTTACAGGCGGTCAGGGTAAAAAATTCTCTTCTCTGGAAGTAATTAACGAGCTTATCTCTTTTATGGAAGCGGACACTAAAAGAACCTACCGGATCGTTATCGGCACCGATTCTTTATTGTTGGCTGATAAGTCAGCGGATTTCGTATCAGCCGTAGTTGTCCATCGGGTTGGCAACGGCGGCAGATATTTCTGGCGAAGAGAAACATTTAAAAAACTACCAAGTTTAAGAGAAAGAATTTTCAAAGAAGTGCTTCTTTCCGTTGATTTAGCCAAAGAGGTTCTGCTTTATTTGAAAAATTTGAAGGCGCCCAATTTTGATTTTGAAATACACGTTGATATCGGAACTAATGGCCCTACCAGCGAAATGATGCAGGAAGTTATCGGAATGGTGAGAGCTTATAGTGAACAGTTTAGCTCAATTTATCAAGGAGCTCCCCATTATAATTTTCAAGTGAAAACCAAACCGGATAGTTATGCGGCGTCAAAAGTCGCGGACAGGCACGTTTAAATAATAAAATCTCTCCCTACGGGAGACCTCCCGAAGGGAGGCAAATTACAAATTCTAAATGACAAATAAATTTCAAAATCCAAAAACGAAAATAATTACTATTGTTGCTGCGGTATTTTTAATTGGCATTTTGATTGGTATGGCTGGCTCTGTTAAAGCCAATGTCTTTGGCGATTTTTACAATAAATATTTAAAGCCGTTATTTAACGGAGAAAAAAATGCTACTTCAACATTAGAAATCACTAAAGAAATTTATTCTCCGACTGTTGATTATGAACAAGCGATTATCAAAGCGGTAGAAGGCGCTTCGCCGGCCGTGGTTTCAATTATTATTTCAAAAGATGTGCCGATAATTGAGCAATGTCCTTATAATCCTTTTTCCGATTTACCTGAAGAATTCCAGCAATTTTTCGGCGGCTCAATGCAATTTTATGCTCCTTGTCAGAAAGGAACTCAGAAGCAAGAAATCGGCGGCGGTAGCGGTTTCATTGTTACCAGCGATGGCTTGATTGTCACCAATAAACATGTGGTTTCGGATGCCGAAGCTTCTTACACGGTTTTTACCAACGACGGAAAAAAATACGACGCCAAAGTTTTGGCAAAGCATCCGAATTTGGATTTAGCCATAGTTAAAATTAACGCCAGCGGATTAGAAACCGTAAAATTAGGGAATTCCAGCGGGCTCAAGCTTGGTCAAACCACTATTGCTATTGGCAATGCTTTGGGTGAATTCAGAAACACGGTTTCAATCGGAGTTATTTCCGGTTTATCGCGAAGCGTGACGGCTTATGGCGGAAGCCAGGGCAGTGAACAATTAAATGATTTAATTCAAACTGATGCAGCTATAAATTCGGGCAATTCCGGCGGACCGCTTTTAAATTTGAAAGGAGAGGTTATCGGCATTAACGTGGCTATGGTTTCCGGAGCGCAGAGTATTGGCTTTGCTGTGCCGATAGACCAAGTGAAAAAATCCATTGAGTCAGCCAAGACCAGCGGAAAAATTTCCGTGCCTTTCTTGGGAGTGCGTTATTTTATTATCAACGAAGAAGTCGCCAAAAAGGAGAAATTATCGGTTGATTATGGCATTTTAATCAGGGGTGACCAAGACGGTCCGGCAGTTGTTAAAAATTCGCCGGCGGAAAAAGCGGGCCTTGAAGCCGAAGATATTATTTTGGAATTTAACGGAGAAAAAATAACTCAAGATAATTCTTTAGGAACTTTGATTCAGAAATACAATGTCGGCGACAAAATAACGTTGAAAATTTTACGTGTTAACAAAGAATTAAATGTGGAAATAACTCTTAGCGAAAGACCAAATGAATAATTTTAATCGTTTTACAATTAAAGCTCAGGAATCGTTGGCGCGGGCTCAGGAAATCGCCGGCTCTTATAATCACGGCGAACTTTCGGCCGTTCATCTTTTAGCTTCGTTAATCGCAGACGCCAATTCCATCGTTGTTCCGCTTTTGGTGAAATCAGGCGTTAATCTTTCCAAACTTGATTCGGAAATAAAAAATATTTTGGAAAAACAGCCGAAAATTTTTACCACCACGCCCGTTTCCCAGCTTTATCTTTCTCAGGAGTTGATGAAAATTTTGGAAAGCGCTTCCAAAATAGCCTCTCAATTAAAAGATGAATTTATTTCCTGTGAACATTTATTGTTGGCGATTTTTAGCGTGCCGTCAGCGGCCCAGAAAATTTTAGAAGATTTTGGCCTTAGAAAAGAAACGCTTTTAAGAACCTTGGCGGCTTTAAGAGGGTCAATGCGGGTCACTGATGAAATGCCGGAAGCCAAGATGCAAGTTTTGGAAAAATACTCCGTTAATTTGACCGAACAAGCGAGACTTTCCAAGCTTGATCCGGTGATTGGCCGCGATGATGAGATTCGTCGGTTGATTCAGGTTCTTTCCCGCCGGACAAAAAATAATCCGGTTTTAATCGGGGAACCCGGCGTCGGAAAAACCGCCATTATTGAAGGATTGGCCCAGAGAATTGTTTCCGGCGAAGTGCCCGAGATTTTAAAAGACAAAGAAATAATAATGCTTGATTTAGGGGCGTTAATTGCCGGCACCAAATTCAGAGGAGAATTTGAAGACCGATTAAAAGCTTTCATTAAAGAAGTCCAAAGTTCGGCGGGCCGGATTATTCTTTTTATTGATGAAATCCATATGATTGTCGGCGCGGGTGCGGCTGAAGGTGCGATTGATGCCTCTAATCTTTTAAAACCGCCATTATCCCGAGGAGAACTGCGGGCAGTCGGCGCCACTACTGTTAAAGATTATCAGCGCTACATTGAGAAAGACCCGGCTTTAGAACGCAGATTCCAGCCGGTGATGGTTGAAGAGCCTTCGGTGGAGGACAGTATTTCAATCCTTAGGGGTCTTAAGGAAAAATATGAACTTCATCATGGCGTAAAAATTTCCGATGAAGCGTTGGTAGAAGCGGTTAAT
>CAZYZO010000013.1:10518-15116 GCA_964651905.1 uncultured Candidatus Saccharibacteria bacterium
TGAACTTCATCATGGCGTAAAAATTTCCGATGAAGCGTTGGTAGAAGCGGTTAATCTTGCCGTCCGTTATATCACCGACAGATTCCTTCCGGATAAAGCCATTGATTTAATGGATGAGGCAATGTCCGCCAGAAAAATTGAAGCGGAAAGTTTGCCCGGCGACATTGAAAAATTACAAAAACAAATTAGAAATCTTGAAGTTGAAAAATCGGCTTTAAGTGGGGAAAAGAAAGAAAAAAACAAAAGCCGTTTGAAAGAAATAGAAAAAGAATTAACCAAATTTAAAAAACAGGAATCTTCTCTTTCTACCGGCTGGCGCGCCGAGAAAATCGGTTTGGAAGCCCTTCACCAGCTTCGGCAGAAAATTGAAGATTTAAAAAAAGAAGCTCAGGCGGCCGAAAGAGAAGCAAATCTGGAAAAAGTAGCCAAGATTGTTTATGGCGAACTGCCGCAGCTGGAAAAAGAATCAAATCTTTTAGAAAAGAAATTTTTCTCTCAGAAAAAAGAAAGGAAGTTCCTTAAGGAAACCGTGGATAAAGAAGATATTGCCGCAGTGGTTTCACGCTGGACCGGCATCCCGGTTTCAAAAATGCTGGAGTCGGAAAAAGAAAAATTTACCCGCATTGAAGAAACTTTGAAAAAGAGAGTTGTCGGCCAGGAGGAAGCAATTAAAGCCGTGGCGAGCACTTTAAGGCGGGCCAGAGCCGGCTTGTCTGATAAAGACCGGCCGCTCGGTTCTTTTATGTTTTTAGGTCCGACCGGTGTTGGTAAAACCGAATTAGCCCGGGCTTTGGCCGAATTTATGTTTAACGACGAAAAAGCTCTGATTAGGATTGATATGAGCGAATATATGGAACGTCATTCAACCAGCCGGCTGATTGGTTCGCCGCCTGGCTATGTCGGCTATGAAGAAGGCGGGCAATTAACCGAAGCAGTCAGACATCGGCCTTACAGCTTGGTTCTTTTTGATGAGATTGAAAAAGCCCATCCTGAAGTTTTTAATATTCTGCTTCAGATTCTTGATAACGGCCGATTGACCGACGGCAAAGGGAAAATGGTTAATTTCAGAAATTCCATTATTATTTTGACTTCCAATGTGGGCGGCGAATTTTTCAAAGAGATTTCCAAGATTGGTTTTGAAGTCAGCGACGAAAAACGCTATGAAGAGCAGACTAAAACTTTTAAAGAAAGAATTATGGAATCATTGAAAAAGACCTTCCGGCCGGAGTTTCTTAATCGTTTGGACGAAATGATTATTTTTAATCCGTTAAGAAAGCCGGAAATTAAAAAAATCGTTGGACTTCAATTTGAACTTTTGAAAGAAAAATTAAAAGAAAAAAATATTTCGATTTTGATTGACAAGTCGGTGGAAGATTATATTGTGGAAAACGGCTTCAGCCCGGATTACGGAGCCCGGCCCATCAAACGTCTTATCCAAAAAATCATTCTTGACGAATTAGCCGACAGATTAATTAAAGGCGAATTAAAAAATGCTAAAAAGGTTAAGGTTAGCTTTAAGAATTCCGCCGTTTCTATTACTTCTTAAAGTTTTTATTGTTTTTTTTCTTTTATTTTGGCTGAATAGCAGCCCAGTTTCAAGGCCTTATTCAATTATTATTTTTATTTTTCTTTCCGGGCTTTTTTATTTATTGCCTTTGGTTAACTCAATTGATTTTTTGGGTTACTATTTGATTTTTATTTTCGGCGCTTTAATCGCTACGTTATCTTTAAGTTTTTCCGCTTTGACAATCTTGATTATTTCAGGATTAACTTTAATTTATTTTTTTTTAATCGGTTCCAAAAATATTAATCTTGGTCAGCAATCATTATTTTTATTGAGAAGTCTTTTGTTCCTTTTAATTTTCTTTATCTTTTTTTCAATTAATAATCCGGGATTATTCTTAATAAGATACCTGCTTTTTATTTTGGCGGTTTTTATTTTATTTTTCGGATTATTTAAGAATTATCCCAAGAAAAATCTTTACAGCATTGTTTTTTCTTTTCTTTTAATCCAAGTTATCTGGGTGATAAATTTGCTGCCGGTTGGTTTTATTAATCAGACGGCTTTGGCGCTGGTTTTTGTATTGGCGATTGAAGAATTAGCTCTCTATCTTTTCAGCGGCGTCTTCAATTATCATAATATCGTCAAAAATATTACTATTGTTATAGTTTTAGTGGCTTTAATTTTAGCTTTATCAAAATGGGCTCCCTAGGGAAAATATCAAAATCCAAATGACAAAAACAAATACGATTTAGAAGAAAAGAATTATAAGAGAAAAATGATGTTGAGCTTTGGATTTTAGTCATTGATTTGACATTTGAGCTTTGACATTTGTAATTTGGTATTTATTTGAATTATGTCTCGTCTTTTTCTAAAAATTTCTCAAGGATTTTTATATCTGGTTCTTCTAACTCCGCTTTTGATATCTCGTAATCTTTATTTTCCTTTTGTTTCCGGGAAAATTATTTTTTTCAAGGTAATAGTGGAATTAGCCCTGTTTTTTTATTTGCTGGCGTTTTTTATCAATTCGAAACAGCCGGAATTTGAATTCAAAAAATATCTCAAAAATCCCATTTTTTTAAGCGTTGGTATTTTTTGTTTGATTTTTTTCTTTGCCAGTTTTTGGGGGATAAATCCAAAATTCAGTTTATTTTCCAATTATGAAAGAGGCGACGGAGGTTTCCAGGCGCTTCATTATCTTATTTTATTTTTTCTTCTGATTTCTTTATTCAGGACAAAAAGCGATTGGAAAAAACTTTTTTTTGTTTCAATCATTATTTCCCTATTTGTTTGTTTTTATGCCGTGGGGCAATTAGGGGAAGCTAAATGCCTTATTAACGCCGGCGGAAGCGAGTTGGCTCAACAGGCTTGTTATTCCGGGACTTTCTTGGCGGCCAGTCTTCGCGTTTCCGGAACCTTGGGTAATTCCTCTTATTTGGCGGTTTATATTTTATTTCATTTTCTATTTCTCGGCTATTTGTTACTTAATGAAAAAATAAAAGCTTTAAAATTTGTTTGGGGAGTAATTGCTGTTTTTGAATTTTATATTTTGCTTTTGACCCAAACCCGCGGCGTTTTTCTGGGATTATTGACAGCGATTTTATTATGGGCTTTATTAACTATCTTTCGGCTGTTTAAAAGAAAAGACAAAGGAATTTTTTACATTATTTGTATTGTTTTAACGATATTAGCTCTTTTTTTGGTTGTTCTTTCAGTTTTTTCCAGTGGGCATCCCAATTCGGTGGCGGCAAGATTTATAAAAAGTTTAGACCCTTCTTATTCTATAAGTTCCTTAAAAGACCGATTTTGGACTTGGAGTTCGGCAACCGCCGCTATTATTGAAAGACCATTCGGTTGGGGAGCCGAGAATTTTCCTCAGGCATTTGATAAATATTATAATGCTAAGCTTTTTGGCGTTGAGAGCTGGTTTGACCGGGCTCATAATATTTATCTTGATTACGCTTTAATCGGCGGCCTCCCGCTTCTTCTCGCTTTTTTATCAATTTTTTTCTTTTGTTATCGTAAAATTTCCAGAGATTTTATATTTTCTAATTTCTATTTTTTGGGTTCAGTCTTATTCATTGTGATAACTGCTTATCTTATTCAAGGATTGGTTTTATTTGATGTCATTTCAACTTATTTGGTTTTGTTTATTTTATTGGCTTTTGTAACATCTTATTCCTTATCAGATCCATCAACACCACTTCCAAAACTATCATTGCCGTTACGTTTTCCCAAAATAATTGCCGGTCTTTTAATAATTTCCATTCCTTTTGGTCTTTATTGGTTGGGATTTTTACCTTACCAACGGGGCCAACTTTTGATAAAAGCATTAAATCAGAGCCAATCAGAGTTTGTTAATGCAATTAGAGCCGAACAAACAGATTTTAATGAAACATTTCAGAACATTATTTCTTTTCTTGAGTCGGTGGTCCGTCATCAATCGCCGGTTGGGGATAATGAATCTTTTTTGAGTTCTATCCAAATGGCTGAAGATTTATCTGATTATCTTTCAAAAAATGAAATTTCAATAACGAAAAATTCTTTTGCTCCTTTTGTTGATTATATTAATGAAGAATTTGATAGAGAGGAAAAAAATAATAGCTTAATTGGGACTAGGCCCTTGCTAGCGATGGGTTGGCTTAATTTTAATGCCAGCCGAATAACCAAAAATGATTTCTATTACGGAAAAACAGCGGAATATTTCAATAAAGGGCTCAAAGCGTCGCCGACCCGGATGGAATTTATTTATGCCAATCTTGATTTGTCTTTTGCCAGAAAAGACAAGGAAACTGCCAAAAAAATGTTGAATTCAGCCACTGGCTTTAGGCCTGATTTGAAGCAAACAAACGAATATTACCAGCAGGTTTATGAAGCGGCATTCGGAGAAGTTTGGGAACCAAATATGGCAGAAACAAACTAATAAATACCTCGTTATCTCTATTGATAACCGCAAAACTAGATATTCTGTCCAAGCGTGAAATACTTGAAAATCTTGATTAAATTTTTTAAAATATAAATGGTTCAGAAGTGAGGCTGAACTAAAACAATAACTGATAGCCAATACCTAAAGGCAAAAGACTTTAAGTTTTGAGTT
>CAZYZO010000014.1:0-15029 GCA_964651905.1 uncultured Candidatus Saccharibacteria bacterium
ATTAGGCCAAAAAATGGATTTATTTCATATTGATGATAATGTAGGTCCCGGACTTATTTTATGGCATCCTAAAGGAGCTTTATTAAAAAAAATAATCGTTGATTATGCGTTGAATGAGTATTTTAAAAATGGCTACCAATTAGTTGATACTCCGCACATTGCAAAATTAAACCTTTGGAAAGTTTCAGGCCATACCAATTTTTATAAAGAGAATATGATGCCTTCTATGCATATGGCAGAAATCGGAAAAGAAGAAAAAGACGATTATCAAATAAAACCAATGAATTGTCCTTTTCATATAGCAATCTATAAAACAGATATTAGAAGCTATAAAGATCTACCCATCAGATACACTGAGATTGGAACTGTTTATAGATATGAAAAATCTGGGGTTCTTCATGGCTTAATGAGAGTAAGGCAAATAACTCAAGATGATGCCCATATAATTTGTACGCCAGAACAAATCTCAGATGAAATTTGTTCTACAATCAAACTCACTCAAAAAATATTGAATGATTTTGGTTTTAAAGAATATTATATTTATCTTTCAACTAAACCGGAAAAATATGTAGGAAATCCAAAAATGTGGCAAAAAGCAGAAAATTCTCTTAAATATGCTTTGAAAAAATTAAACTTAAAATACAAAACAGATGCCGGCGGCGGAGCTTTTTACGGACCTAAAATCGATATTAAAATAAAAGATTCTTTGCAAAGAGAATGGCAATGTACAACAATCCAGTTTGATTTCAATCTTCCTGAAAGATTTAAAATGACCTATATAGACCAGAAAGGAAAAAAACAAGAACCCTTTATGATTCATCGGGCGATTTTAGGCAGTATGGAAAGATTTATCGGCGTCTTATTGGAATATTATGCCGGCGCTTTACCTTTATGGCTTTCCCCTGTTCAAGCATGGGTAATACCGATAGGCAGTGAGCATCGAAAATACGCCGAGGAAATTCAAGAAAAATTAAAATCGTTGGGAATAAGAACTGAAGCAAAAATTGAAGCGGAAACTGTCTCTAAAAAAATCCGCGAAGCAGAAATCCAAAAAATTCCTTATATTTTAGTTGTTGGCGATAAAGAAATGCAAAATGAAAGCGTTAATGTAAGAAGCATCAGAAAAGGCGTCTTGGGCGAAGTTAATTTTGAAGCCTTTATAAAAAAACTGCTTAAGGAAGTGAATGATAAAAAATAAATTTGTTCTTCAAAGCTTTTATATCTCTTCAAACTTATAAAGATATAATTCTTCTTCACTCTTATCAATCAATTGAAAATTTGGGCAATTAAATTTTGGCAGGTATACGTAATCAATCCCGTAAGCTCTTGCAATTTGTTTTTTTTGGGTACAATTTAACTGCATAAATTCTTGAGATAAAAAACTGTCTGAAGTTATTACCCCGCTTTTTACACCTTTAGGGAAATTATCCGTTGCTATGCCTATTACGGTCCCCTTCCAAGGCAGACTTAAAAAAGTTTTGTGTTTAATATTGCTGAATAACCTGAGGTCATCGGGCTGAAGATAATTATTTGCCGGAGCAGCCGGGCTTACGTTTGTCTTGGAATCTGGATAAACTAATTTAAGTTTTTGCCAAGTCTCATTTGACGTATAATTAAAAGAAAGAATTAAAAATAAGATTAATATTCCAATCTGAGTAAACTTTAAAATATTTTCTTTTTCTCGGATAAAGTTAATTTTTTTCAGGAGTTTCAGTAAGTAATTTAATCCGAAACCGGCGGTAATGGTAATAAGAATTGCGGTAAAGAAAACTACCCGCGGATAGGAAATAAACAATCTGAAGGCTTGAAAAGAATATAAAATCCAATATGTTATTCCGGACAATAAAACAATAGCCAACCAGGTTTTCTTTTTAATTATTTTCCAAATACCTAAAGCGGCAAGAATAAGAATGGGAATGGGTATAACATAAATCGGTGAATATTGATCAATAGCATTTTCAGGAAGATGTGGAAAGAAAACCTTTGAAAAAGCGTAATTAAAGAAATTGTCCAGCGAACCCTTTATTGAAAAAAAAGCTAATAAAAGAGCAATGGCGACAAGAATTGTCAATATTAAAAAATACAAAATATTTTTAAACTTTTCTTTTATGGGTAAACTCTTTGCCGTAAGGTTGGAAAAAATTATTGTTAACGCGCAAAAAGGAAAGAGCGGTGGATAAAAAAGTAGAGCAATAAAAGCCATGAGAAGAGCTATTTTATTATAGCGGGCGCTACGCCCGATATATTGAGCATCCTGCTCACTATTGTTGGAAAAGACAAAGAAAAAACTCAATATAATCGATATAATACCCAAACTTAGAGGTAGAAGATTCCAGATTCCCGGAAGGTTTGCTCCATTGGTTATATAAAGCAAAGAAAGAGAAATAATACCTGCTGCAAGTTTATTCACGGCATTGGCTCGCAGAAAAATATAAACCAGGCAGATTATCAATAAATTGAAAAAAATGGTTAAAACGGTGTAGTTAGTTAGAGGATCTAAATTAAGCAGTAAAAATAATTCTGAAAGAAATGAATGGAATACGAATTCTAAATTAGTAAACGTAGCAGATTCTTGCATTAGAGGATATTTAAAAGGCAATTGGTGGGTATTAATAGAATTTTTTATAAAGCTGATATTGTACCATTCATCCGAGAAATAAGGGTAGGGATATTGCATATTTTCTACTTCTTGGCTAAAAGTTGTTATCGTCGTAATTTTGCCGGAATAATTAAAATGAACCGAAAATAAACTTATAAAAGCAATGAGTAAAACAAAAATTAAAACCCAATCCGCTTTTCTTAAATTAAGTTTTGTTTTAAAAAACATTTTTTTAAAACCCGTTCCGATAATAATTATAACAATCAAAAAAACAATCAGATTAATGATTGTTACGACCGGATATGTAAATACACTAAAGGTTTGGGTTATTAGCGCAATGGATAAATGAAGGATTATCAGAAAAGAAACAATGTTGGCAAAGCCAATTTTTTTATTTTTGTACTTGAAGATTAATAAAAAAGGTGATAATAATAAAATAAGACCAATTGCTGTTTTAAGCATATGTTTAAAAAAATTTTAAATTTGAGTATTGCTCTGGCTAAGGCGGAATTTAAACTAAGAAATGAAGGAAGCTATCTGGGGATATTTTGGTATTTACTTAATCCTCTTTTGATGTTTTTAATTCTTTTGGGTGTTTTTTCAAATAAGCTGGGTCAAGATATTCCTAATTACCCTCTCTATCTGTTACTCGGCATAATTTTATTTAATTTTTTTCGGCAAGCGACAACAGAGTCTACAGAAATTATATACGAAAACAGAGGACTTATCAAATCAATAAATTTTCCTCGTCAAGCTCTTATTAGCTCGCTTGTTTTGAAAACCCTATTTTCCCACATATTTGAAATAATTCTTTTTGTCATATTTCTTTTTGTTTTTAATGTTTCTCCTTATGGAATAATTTTTTATCCGTTAATTTTATTTTTCTTTTGTCTTTTTATTTACGGAGTTTCCCTTATTTTATCAGCGTTAACTGTTTATTTTATTGACATAGACAATATTTGGACATTTGCCGCTTTCTTACTTTGGCTAGGAACCCCTATTTTTTATTCAATTGAAAATCAAGGATGGTTATTCAAACTTAATTTATTGAACCCAATCTATTATTTTATCAGTATAGCAAGAGATTTAATTATTTATGCAAGAATTCCCGAAATATGGATGATTTCAGGAGCAATATTTTATAGTTTGTTATTTTTAATTGTCGGATTAATCATTTTTAATAAGTTAAAAGTTAAGTTTGCAGAAATGATTTAACAAAAATGAAGAGAATAATATTAGAAAATATATCAAAAGAATTTAAAATTGGCTTTAAAAACGAACAAGGAGCTTTAGCCAAGTTCATTTCATCTTTTTCGGGAAAAGAACCACAAAAGATTATTCAAGTATTGGATGATGTTTCTTTTAGTATTGAGGCTGGCGAGATAGTCGGACTTATTGGAGAAAATGGTTCCGGTAAAAGTACCCTGCTTAGAATCATTACCGGGATATATGAGCAGGAAAAAGGAAAAATATTAACTTATGGAAAAATAATTTCTTTGATAAATTTATATATTGCCCTAAAAGAGAGATTAATAATGAGAGATAATATCTATTTATGTTGCTCTCTTTTTGGTCTTACTAAACCTGAGATTAAACAAAAATTTACTTCAATAGTAAAATTTGCAGAGCTTAAAGATTTTATTAATACAAAAATTTATCAATTTTCAGAAGGAATGAAAGAAAGACTTGCTTTTTCGATTGCCATTCATTCCAACCCTGAAATACTATTATTGGATGAAGTATTTGAAATTGGCGATGAGGATTTTAAAGAAAAAAGTTCGAAAAAAATCGAAGAATTGGCTAAACAAGGTGTAGCGGTTTTATTGGTTAGTCATGATTTGAATCTTATTAAAAGGCATTGTAATAGAGTAATCTGGTTAGACAAGGGACAAATTATTAAGGAGGACGACTGTCAAAAAGTTATAGAATCTTATCTTCAATAGAAAACTATTTTAATTGTCAATTTTCTCAAAACCTTTTTTGAAAAAATAAGCATAGAAATATCCGGCTCTCCATCCCATACCTGATACAAGATGATATCTGAAACTTTTATCCAGGCGTAATAGTTCGGCACAAAGCCCGATAAGATATTGCAAATGACTTATTATGGTATGAATACAAAAGAGATCCTGATGGGTTTTATATGTTTTTATAAGTCTCATATTTAATTCGCCTCGCTTAAAATATTTTTTAAATATATTTATCGCCGTAGTGGGATGATAATGTAATACGCTAAAATCTTTAAAAAATATTTTATATTTTCTGATTTTAATCCTAGCGTCAAGTTCAGTATCGTTTACGCTATAGACAGCCGGATTTGTATAACCGATTTCTTTTAGAATAGATTTTTTAATGGCAAAATTTGCTGTATCCAATAGTCCGATTTTATTGTCATTGAGTCTTTTCATTGCTGATTTTTTTTCTTCTTCTTCTGTCTGCTGACTCCAATAACTTAGGGAAACCGCTTTTTTAGGTCCCTGAACCGCTATGGCTTTTTTTACTAAAATCGGCTCTATCATTTCTTCAATCCAATTTTTAGGAACAATACAATCAGAATCTGTCATTAAAATTATCTCGCCTTGAGAATTTATTTCGCCCTTGTGCCTTGCGGCAGCTGTCCCCTTTTTGGGTTCAAATAAATATTTTACCCTCTTATCTTTTTTTTGATATTCCATGATAATCTCCTTGGTTTTGTCAGTGGAGTCGTTATCGACGATAATCACCTCATAGTTATCGCAGGTCTGGTCTAAAACAGAATCCAGACATTGCCTCAATGTCTTTTCTCGATTGTAAACCGGGATGATGACAGAAATAATTGGCTTCATTTATTTTTTTAATTTGTAATATAGTTTAGGGCAGCGTCTTTTTAGGAAAAGACCGAATTGACCGATTAATTTATCGATATTGATATTAGTTTTTGGCTGGATGGAAAATATTTCTTTTGCCCTGCAAAATCTTTGCTCAATAATTCGTTGAAAAACTTTTGGTTTTATTTTCGCCGAGCTAGCCATTTTATATTCTTGATATTTAAATACATCAACAGTGTCAAATTTACAATCTTTAACAAAATTAATTGTTGTTTGAAAATCTTCTTCTGTTTCAGTAGGGAAACCGACAATTATTTGCGTTCTTAATTCCAGCCGAGGATAAATTTCCTTCATTTTTTTTAGCGTTTTTTGATACTTGTTTAAATCAGTTGGTCTATTCATCAGCTTCAATATTCTTTCGCTCCCCGACTGAACAGCAGTCAAAATTTTTTTTATTTTTTTAGTTTTGATTAGGTTGACCAATTCTGAATTGTAGCGGCAGATCCAACGAGGATGAAGGTCCTGGATAAATTCGATTTTGATTCTGTTATCTAAATCCAGAATTTTTTCCAACAATTGTGGGAAATTGGAGCCAATATCCAGACCGTAAGAACCCGTGTCGCTGGAGATGATGTTAATTCGATATTGCTTTTTTAATAAAGCTTTTTTTATTTCCCTGAATATCTCGTCCCATTGCTTGCTCTTTAGCCTACCAATTGCTTGACGAATAGTGCAATAACTGCAATTCCCCGTACAACCCCGGGAAATACGAATTGTAGGAATTTTTGGGTTAGCCTCAATTGATTTAGGTAAATTAATTTTATTCCAGAGAGTGGCGAAATTTATTAAAGATATTTTTTTAAATAAGCTTTTATTTTCGATTAGCGTTCTATTGGGGTCTTCGATCTGTTTGAATTTTATTTCGAAGTTTGGAAAAAAATTATCTATTTGATCAATATTTTTTGTATTAAAAATTTTATTTCCCCTATATATCTTCCTAATTTTTTTTGGGTTCATTGAGGGTAAACAGCCACCAATAATTAGTTCTCCTTTGTATTTCTGAAAATCAGAGATTATCTTTATTGAGGCATTTTCGCTTTCTCCTACACCACAGGTAATTACCAATAAGTAGTCAGCATTTTCTGGAGAGCCTGCTCGTTTTAATTTATTCTGGATTAGATAATTTTTTATCCTTTCTGCATCTAATCCTCTTCTTTCGCAGCCGATATATTTTATGTAAAATGTTTTCATTTTTATTCTTTTTTTAGTTTTTTTAGTTGCAAGTATAGTTTTGGCCAATGTTTTTTGAGAAAAAGGCCGAATTGACCGATTAGTTTATCAATTTGCGAGAAAATATAAAAAAATAGATCCCTTATTTTCAAATATATAATATAAAACCCGATTTTTGTATTAGACCACACTTCTTTCGCGGGAGGTCTTTGATTAAGATTTATTAGATCGGCTTTTTTCAAATTGTTAGTCCATTCTTTATAAAGAGGAGATGCTTTATCCCATGGTCTGTAATGTGATTTTACAGGGTGAATAATTATCCCCTTTGTTTTGTCGGAGTATATATTGTAAACCCGAGGCAGTTTTTGCCATTGTTTATAAAATAGTAGATTGAATATAGGCTCTTCCATTGAGTGAAAATTTAATGGATTGTATAATTGGGCAAGATATATGAGTTTAGAGAGCGTATTTTTTTTTATGATACTTGTATTAAATACCATGAGACCGGTATTAAAGCCATTTTCATTTAAGGAATAGTTTTCTATAAGATTTTTATATAGATCCTTTTTATTTTTTGGGCAAAAAAAGAAATATTTTAAAGACCACCCTATCGTTTTTACGGCGGCAAATTTTTTTATTTCTATCAATCTGTCTAACGATGCTCTGACGATCATATCTGCGTCTAGAAAAATGATATTATCCCATTTTTTAAATTCAGGAGAAAATAAATAAAATTTACTAAAGACAGTCAGGGGCCATTTTGTATCTCTATCTTTTTGGATAGTAGGGATAGATTGACATTGTTTGACCAGGATATTTCTTTCCTTAAACCATTTTAATTTTTCATCTGGAATTTCGTGAGCAAGTAGCATATAGTCTCCTTCCCAGCCAGCATTCCAATAAACGCTAGAAAAAAGTTGTTTGGCTTGTTTAACGAAATTTTCGTCAGCTAAAGTTACTAATAATTTTTTTTTATTTTTCAGATCTTTCATTTTATTTTTTTTAGTATAGAGTACAATTTCGTCCAATGTTTTTTCAAGGATAACCCTAGTTGTCCAATTTTTCTATCAATGAATTTTAGGCATTTTATTGACTTAATCAAATCAGATAGTAATTCTTTATCTTCTAATAAAAGATATTTAAATATTGTTTTGTTCGGTTTTTGGTAGGCGTCTTTAGTTTTGACCTGGCTCTGAATAAAATAAATCGGGTCTTTTATTTTTTGTGACAACGTATAGGGTTTTTCTTCGCCAAAACCAAACTTTTTTACATATTGAGCGTGAAAACCGTCACAGATTTCAGATAAAGAACATCGCTCGCATTTTTCTGATTTTTGATAAAGCCTATTTTCAATTGACGTTCTTTGACTTGCCTCTTTTTCGTACCAGAAGTCCTTTGGATTTATTTTTTTATGGTCATCTGCGGTGTTTAAATCCCATTCATGAGGATCGTAATTTAATTGTTTAAAATTATAAATATTTTTTTCTAAACCTTTTAATTGACAGAACGGCAGATATCTTACGTTTATTTCTATTCCTTTTTTCTCTGAAATTTTTACAGCCTCTTTGATATAGGGAGCCATGATAGAGTATTTTTCTTGAAAGTCTATGTTAATAATTTTTTTCCATTCAAGAAAGGGATTGAATATTATCATATTTATAACCTTGGCTCCTTCTGCCGCCGCAAATTCTGCTATGCCCGGGAGCTGAGGAGCGGTAAATCTGTGGACGGTTACATTGATACGAAAAGAAATATTCAATTCTCTCAGGTTCTCCAGGGCCCTTCTTTGTTTTTCAGCCACATTTTTAGCGCCGGTTATATAATCCGCAGTTTCGCCCAAACCGTAAATGCTTACCAGAAAATCGTTAATCCCGTTTTGTTTGAATCTCTCACATATACTTTTATCCGCTAGTGCAATCCCATTGGTAATGATTGTTGGTTTTAAGCCTATGGTTTGGCAATATTTGACTAGCTCAAAAATATGAGGATAGATGGTTGGTTCTCCACCAGTAATATCAACAAAACCATTTCTATAAAAATACCTGATTCTTGAGGCTCGTTTTTTGAGTTTGTCTATATCTCTCCATTTTTTATTTTTCATATAGCGATAATAGCAGAACTTGCATTGTAGATTACAGAGAAATCCTACATAGAGAACGCCTCGTTTTGTAATTTCTTTTTTCATGTTAGTTCAATTAAGCTCTTTATTTTTTTAATAAATATTTTTGTATCAAATTTTTTTGCTTGAATAAGGCAGGCATTTTTGTATTTTTCGGGGTCTTTTTCTAATTCCTCAGACATTTTTTTAACAGTTTCTGCTAACTTATATTCGTCAATATCATTTATCAATATCCCTGTTTCACCGTTTATTACGGTTTCTTTGTATCCACCTTCATTTGGGGCAATAACCGGTTTGCCGGAAGCCATGGCTTCTAAAGGAGTCATGCCAAAATCTTCATTTTTTGAGGTTGTAATAAATCCTTTGCAATTTGCATAAAGGTCAATTAATTTTTCTTGTTCAACCCAGCTTAGAATTTCAACGTTTTTTGGTTTTATTTTTTTTATGTGATTTACATAAGATAAAAAATGCTTTGCCTTTTCGTAACTGCCGACGATAATCAATTTTTCCTTTTCAAGTTTTGAAAAAGCTTTCATTTGCAATTCTACTCTTTTATGGGAAATCAATCTGTTAACCGCGAGCCAATAATCTCCAGTTTTATTGTAATAAAATTTAGATGTTTCAATGGGAGGATTAATTACTACAACATCTTTGCCTAAATACTTTTTAACTCGTCTTTGAGTATTTTCTGAATTACAAACTAATTTTCCCACCTGATTTACATATTTTCTGTTGAGATAGCGATTATAACGCACCCAAATATCAAAGAGCGGTCTTAAAAGCGGTCGCACATTATTTTTTCTTGTATATTTATACAGGTCCCAGATCTCTCTTATCGGAGAGTGAACATACCATAAATTCGGTTTATTATTGACCGCTGCTGACATAGCCCAATCACCGTCTATAATATAGAAGTCGTATTTATTTTTTAGATTGAGTCTTCGAAATTTCCACAGAGCTAGCTGGTTTCTAAAAGGAGGGTTGATGGGTATTTTACCGATGGATTTTAATTTTATATCGGAAAATCCCATTTTTTTTATTTTTTCTTCATCTATATTCGTAGTATAAAAATCTGCCTTCAGTTCTCTGGACAAGATTAAACCGACTCTTTCGGCTCCTCCGATATTATCCATATAGTTATGAAAGATGGCAATTTTTTTAGTTTCCATTTAATTTATTTAATATATTTTCGAATTTATCTTTAAAATTTTTTAGTGATTGTTCTTTGCTTTCAATTTTTAGGATAGATTTTTCTAGTAATTTTCTCATCTCTTCTTCATGCTCTAATATATATTTTATCTTTTCGTTTATCTCGGTGGAATCATCTGGATTTTTGACAATAAAAATATCGTCAAACAAATAGTTTGTCCCAACCCCCCTTGATATTATGGGGAAACAACCGCATTGCGCTGCCTCCATGGTAGTGCAGGGATGAGGGTCTTTATCCGGCAGATGAATTAAGAATTTACATTGGCTGTAATATCTGCCAACGTTCTCTTTAGTCCCAAGATATCTAAGTTTGTCGTATTTTTCTGATTCTGCTTTAATATAGTTCTCTAAAGCGCCCTCGCCGATTATAATCATTTTTTCAAAATAAGGACAGGCTAAGCCAACTTGTAAAATTCGTTTAATATTTTTATCCGGGTCTAATCTTCCAACATACAGTCCATAATTTTTTCTTTCCATTTTGATGGGCTCTACTCTTGCTGGATAAGGATTACAAATTTCAATGGGCACGTTTAAAATAACAGAAGTCTCTTTTTTATTCATCTGCGATACGGATATAACTCCATCAACACATTTTAAAATCAGCTTCTTAAAGGCTCTTTCTAAAAAATTTGCTTTCTTTAAATTTAAAATAAACAAGTCCGCGTCAAGGTAAATAACTTTAATCTTTGGATGATATAATTTAAGAAAAAAGGCAATATATAATGAAGATCCTCCATCAACCAGGATAATTTTTTCTTTGAATTTAAGAGTAAGACTGTAAAAAAAAGAAATTAAAGGATGCAAGCATTTTAAAAAGGGATATCTTTTGGATGTTTTTATAAATCTGTCAAAAGGAATTATTTTAATTCGGGCATTTATTTGTTTGGCAAACTCAAGATGGACCTTATGGGGACTGTGTGATAAAAATAATATTTTTGTTTCTTCTTTCATTCTAATTTGCCTTTTTTAATCTTATAAACTTTTTGTTTTGTATACTCTGACATCTTCGTTATCATAAATTTTAATTAAATTTGTTTCATAAAGCTCCGTGTTTATTAAGGGTTTTTGAGGTGTGTCTAACATTAAAATATATTGCTCCCGCATCCTTTTCGTTAAAACAATGTAGTCTACCTCTAACCAAGATTTTAAATCATCTATTGTCTCTAAAAATTTAGAAGGACTTTGTTGATAGAATAAATCATGAACCGATGGGTCATCGTCAGCGGCTCCGGTAACATTATAATATCCATTTAAGATCAACTGATTTATAAAGTATTGGTCTGAAAATATTTTTCCTTGTAAGGAATTTTTAACCCATAAGGCTGTTTCAATTTCTTTATCAGATGTCTCAAAAAATATTCTTTTATCTTTAACCACATAAAAACCGGCTATCAGAATAAAAATAAAAGACATTACAAAAAATAGCTTAAAGTATTTTTTAGGGATTTTTAGCGCGAGTAAAGCAAAAAAAGCGAAATAATTAAAAATTCTTGTTGGTAAATTGACGTGAAAGAATCCATAAGAAACTATTAAAAGAGGAATTGCGCAAAGTAAAATATCAAAATTATCTTCAGAAAAATCTTTTTTTCTTACGAGGTAGAATATAAAACTTAAACCACATAAAAAAAAGATTATCTCTTGCCATCCAACAGCAGATATCCTGAAAAAAGTTGGCCCTTTATAGTAATTAGTTGGAATTTTAGTTAAAAGCTCGCTTATAGTTAAAGCCGAGTCTTTTGTCCCTGAAAAATCTTGAGACGTATGCAAAGTATAAACTTTCATATTTGAACATACATAGGTATAAGAAGCTACTATCACTACAATTAATAAAAAAATTCGTACTTTTTTATCCGCAAGGATTTTTTTAAATATTTTGATAAATCTTTTTGTTTTTAATTCCGGTCCAAAGTAAGTTTGGCGCAGAGCTAATAAATTTTTTACAACCAGAGCAATAATAAAACCAATTGAAGAAAGAATGATAACCATTGAAGCGGTATAATAGGAAAACATCAGAGCAATTGATAACAATAGAGTTGGCCAGAATATTCTATTATCTTTTGATTTAAACAATAGAAATAAAACAAATATTGAAATATACGACAGAGCAGCTACGCTTGTTAAACATAGGGTATTATGAAAAATCTCAATCGGGCCGATGGCCATTAAGGCAATTCCTAAATAAGCCATTTTTTTGCTTCTAAATTCAGAAAAAACCAAGTAGATAAATCCTAAATAAATAAAAGTAATTAAAAAAATATTTAAGAATTGATTATTGAAGGCCAGATAACTTGTTATTTGGCTTATTGCTGCTGACCCAACATAAGATGAATGATCAATTACCATACCGGTATAAAAGCCTAAATCAGGTATTGTTCTCCCAGTAAATTTGGAAGCATAAACATAAGCATCGCCAAAATTTTTTATTGTTTTTAAAAACCATAATCTCCAGCCAGTACCAATTAACGAAAAAAACATTAAATACCAGAGGTCTTTATTGAAATTTGTTTTATATTGTTCATTTTTTAGGATTAAAATCAATAAAAATAATAGACTGAGACAGCCTAAAGATAGAATTGTTTTTATTCGATCAAACTGATTTGTGAGAAAAAGCAAGGTTCCCAAGATTGACAAAATAGAAATCGCCAAAATGATTGAATAAACCGTTCTTTTAATGATGTCTGTTTTGGTAAAAATTATATAACTTAACAGAAGTCCGGGAATAAAAATTAGAATTGTTCCTAAAATTGGCATAATTTTATTTTCTTTTAATCCCCAATATACTCAACATAAAAGATGAAAAAATCGTTTGGATTCCCATAATAATTAATGTCATTGCCACTATCGAGTTTTTTACTTGATCAAGACTGCTAAAATCGGATTTTACCCAACCAACATATATTTTAGAATAGATAATCACGCCTATTAACGCCATAAATATGCCGATTAAACTCGCCTTTTCTATTGTTATATGCCTGTATAATTTGTCTAAAACCGGCTTATCTTTCAAGTGAGTTATCGCATAAGTTTTGGCGAATAAAGCAAATGATATTAGTTGGTAGCCAACCACCATCAACAGCGCTGCTAAAAACATCGGATGAAAATATATCTTTATTCCGAAAATAACCGGCGAAGTAAAATATAACCACGTCATTAAACCCGTTCCGATTAAAAAAAGAAACAAGCCCGGCAAAAAGAATAGATAAAGCGGGCTGTATAAAAGCATAAACCTTAAATGACGCCAGCCGTCTGGAAAAGAACGCAAACTTGAATTGCCTTGTCTTTTAAAATAATCAATGGGTAATTCTTTTATTTTTAATCCATTCTTACCAGCCATAATCACCATCTCCGAAGCAAATTCCATTCCGGCTGTTCCCAAATCAAGTTTTTTCAAAGCTTTTTTTGTAATGGCTCTCATCCCACAATGGGCATCGTGAACTTTTATCTTAAAAAATAGCCTTAATATTCCTGAAAGCAAAGGATTTCCTATATACCGATGAAGCCACCGCATCGCTCCTTTTTCTATTTTACCTTTAAGCCTGTTCCCAATAACAAAATCATAGCCCTGTTCAAGCTGGCCGATAAATTTCGAAATTTCATTAAAATCATAAGTTCCGTCGGAATCGGCAAAAAAAAGATATTTTCCTCGGCTAGCTCCAAATCCTCTCAGACAGGCGGAACCATAACCTCTTTTTTCTTCATGGATTAGCTTTATTCCTTTTCCTTCGGCAATCCGGCAACTATTATCAGTTGAACCGTTATCTACCACTATTATTTCCGCATTAAAATTATTTTGCTTGATAATATTTTTTATCTTATCAAGACAAAAACCCAAGCTTTTTTCTTCATTTAAGCAAGGCAGAATTATACTAAGTTTTAAAAATTCATCATTCATTTTAAATCACTAATTAATTTTATAAATATAACTTCCATCTTCATAAATGAGATTCCAAGGACCGTCAATTTTCCAATCTGTAAAAATATAATTCACCTGATATTTTTTTAATATTTCCTGTTTTGTCTGAGTATCGGTTTCTAAAGAAAAAAATGTTTTCATATCTTGACGATTTTCTTCTCCTATCGGCGAATGTCCCGAAACGGGAAAAAGCGCTCCTGCCATTCTTGGCACGACTAAAATTTTTTCTTCCTCCGGAATATTTTTTAGAAATAGAAGAGCCTGGTATTCTTTTTCGTTAATCATCTGATATAACGCCACTTTTTCTGGAACATAAAAATATTTCAAAAAACTAAGGCCAATTGTCATTACTACAATCAAAGAAATACTAATTTTACCAAGAATCATTTTGCTTCTTTGAATTAGATTTTCCAGTCCGATAGCGCTTAACAACGGCAAACTTATAGCCAAATAATATAAATTTCTCTGATAAGGAGATAAATAAGACACGCCTGTTACCTTAAAAATAATTATTAACAATAATAAACTGACGGGCCACAACGCATAAGCCAGATATTTTTTTATATTTATTTTATTTATAGAAAAAAGATAAATTTTATTTATAAAAATAAGAATTAATCCCCAAACTGCCAAAACATATCCCATTAAACTATAAAGCTCAAACGGAGAATTATTCATTTCCACAATCCCCCATCCCCGTTTAAACTGAAGAGAATTAAAAAATTTTCCCATTAATGCCGGCCACGAGAAATTAGATTCATACTTATAAAAGAATATCCCGCTAAGAGGAATCAACAAAAATATAAGAAAAAACTTCCATTCTTTTTTGATAAATTCTAAATTAAACAAAGAATATATCAGTAAAAACGGGATAGCAAAGAAAAAAGAAATTGGATAAATTGGCAATAATAAAACCATTATCGCCAAGCTGATAAGAAGATATTTTTTGTTCTTTTTTTCTAAACCTTCAGTGAAAAAATAAACATATAAAAAGATGAAAGGGATGGAAAATGTCAGCGGAGTAAAAAACCACAACCCCAAAATATTTACATTAGATTTTATTGAAGCGAAAAATATCATCGCCAATAAAGCAATGTTAAATTTACTGGTTTTTTTATAGTGAGTAGAGCACTCAATATATCGGGCATTCTG
>CAZYZO010000015.1:0-11548 GCA_964651905.1 uncultured Candidatus Saccharibacteria bacterium
GGTAAATTTAATAATTTCCCATATCTTATCGCTCTTCTTAAAATTCTTCTTAAAACATAACCTCTTTCAACATTAGAGGGCAAAATTCCTTCTGAAATTAAAAAAACCGAGCTTTTTATATGGTCAGCAATAATTCTTTTCGCTTTTTCGTTTGTTCCCGGAATGCTATCTATAATTGATTCAAATAAATCGGTTTCAAAAACATTTTTTTTCTCCTGAACCATCATCACTAATCTTTCCAACCCCATTCCCGTATCAACGCCCGGTGTTTCCAATTTCCTTAATTTTGATTTTTGATTTCTGATCTCTGATTTTTCACTATAATATTCATTAAAAACAATATTCCATATCTCAATACCTTTAATATAAATTTCCGTGGTGGGGCCACAAGGACCTTCTTCGCCGGTTGGCCCCCAAAAATTATCTATCCCGGCACGTTCAACACGGACGCCAAGCTTTTCCCAAATTTCCGTTGATTCTTTATCAAACGGCACTACTCTTCGCCAGTCTCCTATTGGAACTTTTTTAGGATCAAAAACCGTGACATAATCAATTTTTAAACCAAGCTCTTTCACAATGAATTCATAGGCATATTCAATCGCTTCTTTTTTAAAATAACCACCGAAAGAAAAATTGCCCAGCATTTCAAAAAAAGTCAGATGGCTTTCATCGCCGACCGAATCAATATCCGAAGTCCTGAAACATTTCTGCGCCGAAGCTACATTATTACCATAAGGAGATTTTTCTCCAATATAGTATTTCTTAAATTGTTGCATCCCTGAGGTTGTAAAAAGAACTGACGGGTCGTCAGTGATTAAAGATGAATAAGGAATAATTTTATGTCCTTTTTTTTCGAAAAAATCTAGAAAACTTTTGCGTATTTCTTCAGAATTCATAAAAATTTCGGGGATGGTTTATTTAAATTTAAGTTTTAAATTATTTAAAAATTGCCTATGGATTAAAAAATTTTCAGCAGCGTCATTAATAAATTTATCAATATTTGAATTATTAAATGTTTTCAAGTTTTTAAATTGCCTTTCGCATTGTTCCAAACTTTCTTGGTAGCTTAAAATCGCTCTGGCAATTGATTTACTGACTTGAAGATTAATTTTCTCAAGCTTCTTTATTTCAGCGGCTTTTTCATTAATAACCGCCAAACAAATTTCAAATTTTTTAACAGGATCTTTGATAATTAACAATTTAAAATCTCTTTCCCACTCTTTCAAAAAATAAAATGGATTGCCCGGCAAAATACCCACCTGGTCTTCGGAAAAATTTTCAATTTTAATCTCGTCTATTGTTCCGGAGGCATTAACGGTTACCCCAGTCAAAATCAAACCGCAAAAAATTGTCAATAAAATTTTTTTCATTGAATATCTAAATTTCTCTATATTCCTCTAAAACTTTAGATTTTTGATGGCCTCTTATTTTTTCCAGCGCTTTAGCTTCAATTTGACGGATTCTTTCTCGGGTAACGTTGAATTTTTTTCCAACTTCTTCCAAAGTGTGAGTGATGCCGTCATTAAGCCCGAATCTCATTTTTAAAATTTCCTGCTCTCTTTCCACTAAATCAACCAAAACTTCGCTTATTTTTTCCTTAAGCAATGCCCGGTCAGTCATCTGTATCGACGTCAAACTCTTTTCATCTCTGATAAATTCCTGAAGGGTTGAATCCTCGTCTTCTTCGCTGATCGGCGTTTCCAAAGATAATACTTGTTGAGAAATCTTTTGGATGTAATGGATTTTATTAATATCCGTTTCCATTTCAATGGCGATTTCTTCGGGCGACGGGTCGCGGGCAAGCTCCTGCGACAAACGACGTTTTGTTTGGGTGTATTTAGAAATAATTTCAACCATATGAACCGGAATTCTGATAGTCCTTGATTGATCGGCTAAAGCCCTGGTAATCGCCTGTCTTATCCACCACGTAGCGTAAGTAGAAAATTTAAAGCCTCTCCGATAATCAAATTTGGAAACCGCTCTTGCCAAACCGATATTTCCTTCTTGGATTAAATCTAAAATAGAAAGCTGCGGGCTTCTCCGGGCATAACGCTTGGCGATAGAAACTACCAATCTCAAATTGGCTTTAATCAAACGTTGCCGCGCTTCTTCATCGTCCTTCTCGGCCCGCCTTGCCAATTCTTTTTCTTCAGCGCCGGTCAAAAGCGGAGTTTTGCCGATTTCTTTTAAATAAACTTGAACAGCATCAGGCAATCCAGTAAAATTTCCTTCGGTAATTTTCTCGGATTCTTCCGAAGTCTGAATCAGCTGGTTAGTTTCAATAACTTTAATATTAGCCGTCTCCAAACGGTCATACAGTTCTTCCAAAAATTCAAGGTCTGTTTCAATATTTGGAAAAAGGCGAAAAATTTCGCTGTCCGTTACAAAACCCCTCGGCCTACCCTTATTTACCAATTCTTCTATAAGTGACTCGTCAAACTTAAATTTCCTCTTAGAAGATTTTGCTTTTTTAACAACTTTTCTTTTAAAAATTCTTCTTTTTGTCTTTTTTGCTTTATTTTTCTTGTTTTTCTTCTTTTTGAACATACCCAGTAACTCATCTACGATGGCTAATTTTCATTTTAACTTATCGTAATGAGATAAAATATTGTTTTAATTAAAAATTGTGACCTTGGTTGTTTTAATAATGATAAATTAAGTTAAAAATATCGTAGATGAGTTACTGAGCATATCTACTTATTTTGTATTTTTTTTGAAAGTTCGTCAAATTGAGAAAGAATTGAATTCAATTTTCCCTCATCACCCATTTTTTCCGCCTTTTTTATGGCTTCAGTTAAATTTTCTCTTTGTTTCTTGAAATATGCGGTTTTTATTTCTTTAACAAGCGAAGTAAATTCTTTTGTGACTTTTTCTTTGTCTAAATTTTCCAATCCCAAGCTGGAATTTAATAAAATATATGAAGACAAACTTTCTTGTTTTTTATTTTCCAATTTTTCACTCTTGGCAAGATTGTTAAAAATTTTTTGGTAATCCTCCGAGAAAAAATCTTTAAAATTTTGATATTCGTCTTGAAGGGTTTTATCTATCAGCATCAAAGCAATCAATCTTTGACTTATTAAGTCGGGACGGGAGAATGGAATTTTTTGGTCAATCATTTCTTCTTTCGTTTCTTTTTTGTTTTGGATTTTTTCCAGCTCTTCTATTAAAGAATTTTCGTCAATATTGGTTTTTTTAGAAAGTTTTTTCAGCCAAAAAGACCGTTCAACTACACTAGTTAAATTTTTAATTTTAAAAAGAATGGAATTAAGACTTTTTTTGAAAGCGGGAATTTCAATGCTGGAAACAACTCGAAAATCTGAAATGCCGTAATAATCAAAATAAAAATCAAGAATTGGTCTCGCTTCTTTAAGAGATTTTTCCAATTGCCCCGGAGATTTCTGAACTAATTCCGCCGGGTCTTTTACATCTTTGAGATTGAGGATTTTAACATTAAATTCGCTACCTAAAGCCAAATCAATGGAACGTTCAGCAGCATCTAAACCCGCACTATCAGTATCAAAACAAAAGATAATCTGGTCTGTATAACGCCTGAGAATTTTTAATTGGTTCGAAGTTAAAGCAGTGCCAGAAACAGCTACCGCATTTTTAACGCCATCCTGATAACTCATCAAAAAATCCATATAACCCTCAACTGCCAAGACAAAGCCGGCGCTTTTAATGTGATTTTTGCTTTTGTGAAATCCGTAAAGAGTTCTGGATTTATTATAAATTAAACTGTCAGGACTGTTGATATATTTGGCTAACTGAACCTGATTTATCCAAGGTAAAATTCTTCCGCCAAAGCCTATTGTTTTTCCAAATTGGTTGTAAATCGGAAACATTATTCTTTCTCTGAAACGATCGACATAAAGATTCCCTTTAGTTTTTAAAGACATACCGCTTCTTTCAATATCGGAAATACTGTATCCGCAATTAATTAAATGGCGAGTCAATTCGTCAAAACCTTTTGGCGCCAAACCTAATTCAAATTCTTTAATTATTTCATTTTTAAATCCGCGGCTTTTAAGATAAGCAATGGCTTCCGAAGAATTTTCAAGAGTTTTTTTAAAAAATTCTTTGGCTTTTTCGGAAATGTCGTATAAAATTCCGAATTGTCTCTGTTCGGCCGGACTAATTCTTTTCAATTCCACACCGGCTTTTTCCGCCAAAATGCTTAAAGCTTCATAAAACTCTAAATTTTCATACTCCATCAAAAATTTAATCGCGTCCCCTCCTTTCCCGCAACCGAAACAATGCCAAATCTGCCGTTCCGATGAAACGACAAAAGAAGGAGTTTTTTCCTTATGAAAGGGACAAATGGCTCTAAAATTTCTTCCGGCCGGCTTCAGAGAGATATAACCCTTGATAAAATCAACAATATCAATTTTATCTTTTATTTCTTCAACTGGCGTGGACATTGTTATTTAATCTTATTATTTTAACCTAAAAAAAGAAAGTCGTAATTAGACAGCGTCTCCCGAAGGGAGACGCTGTCTGTCCAGTTTTAAATTTAATATCTTTTTCTAATTTCTTAAGATGCCAAACCAGTAAATTAAGAATCCCGCGCCAAAGCCGAGAATTAAACAGCCAAAAAATATAGGACTAAATCCGATATTGTTTATTAAAGAAGCTAAAAATGGTAATCCTCCGATAACGGCAATTGATAAAAAGTGGCTGTCAGAATGAAAAACGGTTTTTTTATCCAAATAGTTCATTATGGAAACAAAAATTAAAGTGTCATTGGTTTTAATCGAATTATTCGCCTTCACTTTAATATTAACTGATCCTTCTTCATTTATTCCCAAATCTCCGATTTGATAAGTAAGATTATTTCCCTCTATAGAGGTTATTCTCGGATTTGAGCCAACAAGCGAAACCTCTAATGGTAAAGTGATTTTCAAAACGGCATCAGAAAGTTTTTGCTGGCTGGTATTTTTATAAACCACCATATAATTCAATTCTTCTCCGGCTTTAATAGTGTCTTTATCGCTGTTAGAAGTCAGTAAAATCAACGGCGACGAAGGTACTACAATGGTTTCGGTTTTAGGCGAGGACTGAATATAAATTACCTGAGGCGCGGTTGGCTGAGAAATAATAATGGGCGACGCCTGTAAAGTAGTAAAACTCAAAATTGAACCATAAACTGTCCCTGAAAAATTATAAGCCACTGCTCGATAATAATAAGTGGTTCCGCTAGTAAGATAAGTTAAAGCCGCTGAATGACTAATGTAGTTTGTGCCGCTCCCAATCTGCTGGCTGATAGTAGTATTGCTTAAATTAGTAGTTGTCCCCCACTGAAACCAGACAGAAGTTAAAGAACCATTAGGATTGATTGAAGTATTGAGCAAAGCTGAATTTTGATAAACCGGCGAAGCGCTTTGGGTACTTATGGACGGCTGGCTGTAAGAATAATAATTATAATAATTATTGTAATAATATTGATTATTACCGGTGTAAAAACTTAAAATGCCGCCGCGATTGATGCCGTAAGAATTGGAAGCCACTGCCCGGTAATAATAAGTGGTATTTGGAGATAAATTATAAATATTTGCTGAATAATTAATAGAATAATCAAAATTGCCGATGGGACGATAGTCGGTGGTATAACCTAATGAAGCCGAAGTGCCGTATTCAAACCAAGCATTGGTATAAGAATTATTGGGATTGACTGAGCCGTTTAAATAAGCGGAATTGTATGTAATTGAACTTGCCGAATTTGTGAAAATTGTCGGCAAAGTGGCGGCTTGAGAAGAATTTATTGGTACCAAAACAGCGGCCATCAAAATTGCCGCTGAAAAAATTTTTATTGATTTTTTATTTCTTATAGCGAGCTTTGCTCGATATATCGCTGGAAACGCTATAATAAACATAACAAACTAATTATTTAAAAACTCACCCTGAATGTTTTTTAAAAAAACACTCAGGGTGAGTCCCGATAGAATGTTTTGAACGTTCAAAACATTCTATCGGGAACTAAATATGGAATTAGCGCCGAGGACGATGATAAGGACGAAAACGAGGATAGATACCGCCATAGTAATTAGTATACCTATTATACCTATTACGATATCTTTGTCCGAGAACAACATTGCTGAGAACATTGCCGACGATAACAGCCGTAATCACATCAGCTGTAGAAGCTGTTGTAGAAGCTGTATATGATGGGTATCCTTGATAAGGATAATTACTATAGACTTTTGGCTCTTGGACTTTAATTAATCTTAACGAGCTCCCGTCTAATGAAAAAACACTAAAAAGTTTGTTCTTTCTTGCGATAGCAATATTTCCTCTTCTATCAAGAATTAACCGCTCTCCCTGTTCAATTATCTGTTTCTCGCCTCCAATCAATACCATAATGGGTTCTTGAACTTCGAACACTTCATCCCCCATTTGTGTAAGACCAAAAGGTCTTACTAAAACTTCGGCTGCAGTAGGTCTTACTTCGGCTGTAGCGCAATTCATAAGCATCATCAACATCATCACCAAAATAACCATTCCTAAACTTTTCATAAATTCCTCCTTTTTTTAGTTTTTTTATGGTAAATGTGTATTTACCATTACTATTTATAGTATAGCAAAACTACAAAAAATTGTCAAGAGTCTAATCAAAATAAGAATTACTTTTTGCCTTTTACTAACGGCACAAAATTGAAACCAAAATATTCTTTTTCAGAAAATTGGTCCTTATCTATTTTTTCCAAAACAAAAATGCTGTTTCCAATCGGACAGACAATTCGGCCGCCGATTTTTAATTGTTTTTTCCAAGCTAAAGGAATTTTTAAAGCTGTGGCGGAAGCCAAAATTTTATCAAAAGGCATTTCTTCTTCAAATCCTTTATGGCCGTCCCGACAGATAAAATTTACAATCTCTTTTTTTATAAAATTAAATTTTGAAATATTCGTCCTCCCAAACTCATAAAGTTCCGGGATTAATTCCAAACCGATGATTTTTCCGGTTTTTCCAACTATCTGAGCTAAAAGAGCCGACGTCCATCCGGAGCCGGTGCCGATATCCAAAATTTTTTCTCCTTTTTTCGGTCCTAAAAGTTCCAACATAAAAGCCACGGTGAGTGGCTGAGAAATTGTCTGATTAAAACCTATTGGAAGTGGCGCATTAACATAAGCATTTTCTTTTTCTTCTTCCCTGACAAAATTCGCCCGGTCAATAGTTTTAAACGCCTCTATAATTTCCGGCGTTTTCAGATAGCCGTCTTTAACAAGAGAATTTACAAGTTTTTCGTATTCAGGATGCATAAAAAATAAGTGAAGCGGGAGTTGAGGGAATCGAACCCCCGAATGCGGTTTTGGAGACCGCCGGTATACCACTTACCTAAACTCCCTAATTTTGACGTAAATTTTTTAATTTCAATAGCTTTTATTATATGTTATTTATCGTGTTTTGTCATCTGTATTAAAAAAACCATTTTTGTTTGACAAAGATATTATATTGTGCTATATCTAACACAGAAGTGAAAATAAATTAATTTGAACTTTAAAATAGAAATATTTTCAGAAAAACCCTAAAAAAACCAAAAGGAGGTTAAAAATGAGTAATCTATGTAAGACATACAAAAAGGGTAAGTTGGTATCGATTTTCTGGGTAGAAGAGCTATTTTACAGACAAATTAAGACTCTCGAAAAGTATGCCTGCCCTAGGGAGATTATTGAATTGTTCCGAAGTCAAAAAGATTTGGTTATTAAGAGGGCAAGCGAGATGCCATTCGCCGAAGAAAACATTCCTTTTATCCCGGTGATTCCTCGAATCTATAGGAGCCCCTACGACCTCATGGCCATGGTGTGTAACAACAACAAGAAAGGTTACACTTATTTAAATCCCACGGCAATCACCGACGAGTTTGACACTCCGAAAGACCCCTATTATATTTACGATGTAGACGACGGCGAATCTCTTAGAAGGAAAGACATAAAAAAAGCCACTGACACCATTAAAAAGCAGTCGAGGTTACCCCTTACTGCGGCTGAGATTATGGCTTTTATGACTCACACTAATGTGCCACGACGCTATGGAGTAGTAGCCCTTGGTTCCCGCTATGAAGGGCCGTACAAGATAGTGGGCGTAGTCTTAGATGACGGTGATCGGCCAAAGCTCGGCTGTGGCAAGCTCGATAGCCCGGATGATCGCTATTGGCCTGCGTCCTGCGGTAGTAGATATAGACAGGATTGAGTATTGGTTTTTGGTTCCAACACAAATTTTTTCCACAGATTCCGCTAAAAGCGGAAAAAGGACATGATTTTTCATGTCCTTTTCTTTTTCCCAAGATCTTTACTTTTTCACCTCTTTATGGACCGTATGTTTCCTGCACCAATTGCAGAATTTTTTCAATTCCAGCTTTTTCTTAATCGTCTTTCGGTTTTTCCGAGTATAATAATTAACCCTGTTGCAAATACTGCATTTCATTCCTATTAAATTTTCACTGAATTTTGACTTAGGCATAAGAATTTAAATTAACATATTCTTTATTTTTTCACCAGATTGAAAATTTTGGAGCCGATGGCCAGATTTGCACTGGCGACCTTCTCTTTACCATAGAGATGCTCTGCTGCCTGAGCTACATCGGCAATAAATTTATCAAAATATTTCTTAATTTTGTATTGCTATAATAAAGTGATATTACCCCATACAAACTTTTATGTCTATACGTTCCTAAAGAGCCACTTTTCGTGATTATTGTTTTATACATTTGTACCCTGCTTATTTTCAATTTGTTCATCCAATATTCTTCTGCCTCTTCTAAATTAATGTCGCTGAAAATCTGTAGCTGAAATTTTAAATTCTTCTTTTTCACTCTAAAAAATGTTTTTAAAAATCGCATAAATATTTTTATTAAAGACGGGTTGGAATTCCCTATTTTAACCGTGTTTTTATTAGCTTTATTTCCTTCTCCCCAATATATACCAAGTCCTAAGCCGAATAATTTTGCTTCTTCTAATGTTTTTGGCGGACAAAATTTAAAAGGGTCCCCTTTCGGATTATTTTTTATATAGATTGCTTCACTAATCGTTCTTTTTGGTATTTTGTATTTACTAATCCAGTAATTTATTTTATGTTCAGAGCATTTAAAAATATCGGAAATTTCTCTTGAAGATTTTTGCTTATTTATATAAAAGTCTTTAAGTTGTTCAAAATAAATTTTATCTTTCATAAATAAAAATAAGCTATTTTATTTATTATAGCTTATCATTTACTCTTGGTCAACCAACTTCTAACTAACAAGATAATCTACCTGTGAGCCTGAGGTCGGATTTGAACCGACGACCTACTGTTTACAAAACAGTTGCTCTGCCGCTGAGCTACTCAGGCAAGAAAAACTGGTGCTGGGGGTAGGATTCGAACCTACGAAGCCATAAAGGCGTCAGATTTACAGTCTGATGCAATTGACCGCTCTGCCACCCCAGCTCTTAAAATTCATTATTTTCTTTTTTCGATTCTTCCGGTGCTGTTGATTTTTCTATTGAAATTTTTTGCTCGTTCTGACCGTTATTTATTTCTTCCGGTTTTTTGGAAGTAATTGCGGTCAATAAATCGCTTTTTTTGTTATTAAGCTGCGCCGATGATTTCATCTTGTTAAGACGGCTGATTAAAAAATTATCAATCCTCAATAAAGAAACTCTTAATCGTCTCAATAATTTTTCCCAAAAATTGCTTAAAGCCGTGTCTATTTTTTCAATCGGGATTTTAGAAAGTAATTGGCCTGTCTTATCTTTTTCTTTTTGCTCTAAAGTATCGTCTATTCTCGGCGCAGCTCTGGCAAATAAATAAACCACACCGCCAATTCCGACCATCAATAAAATTTGTGAAATAAAATTATACATAAAATTACAACTCATATCTCGTAAATCTCTCCACTTTCATATTCTCCCCTGTTCTCGCAATATATTGTTTAATAAGTTCTTCCACTGTTTGTTTTTCGTCTTTGATTGACGGCTGTTTCAATAATTCTTTTACATTTTCCGGATTCATAGCGGCAATTTGCATCGCCAAATTATGAGCCAATTCTTTAAATAATTCGTTTTTAGCCACAAAATCGGTTTCGCAACGAAGTTCCAGCAACACGCCGACTCGGTGATTATGAACGTAAACCTCAAGCAAACCTGCGCCAGTTTTTCTCTCGGATTTTTGCTCGGCCTTTTTTAATCCTTTTTTATAAAGAATTTTCTTCGCTTTTTCAAAATTACCCTTGCTTTCTTCTAAAGCCTTTTTGCATTCCATTACTCCGGCTCCGGTTTCTCCTCTAATTTTTTGAATGTCATTAATCATTTCAATTCTTTAATTATTTTATTAATAATCCAATCAATACTTATTTTAGCATGGTCATTGGCCGGAATGGGATAATCAATTAAAGTCGGGTCATCATCACTGTCAAGAACGGCGATTAGCGGGATGCCGCACTTTTTCGCTTCCCGCACCGCGGTTTTATGCTCTTTGATAGAGGGGTCAATAATTAAAACAACATCCGGCTTTCTTGATAAATTCTCCAAGCCACTGAATATTTTTTTCATCTTGGCAATCTGCTTGATAATCCCCAATTTTTCTTTTTTGGTATATTTTTCAAACTCGCCTTTTTCAAAATCCGCCTGAAGTTTTTTAAAATACTCAACCCTTTTTGACAAAATATTGAAATTAGTTAAAAGACCGCCGATCCAGCGGGAATTAATATAAGAAAAATTAAATTCTTTTATCAATTTATCAGCTGCTTCTTTGGCTGCCGGCTGAGTCGCCACCAACAACACAATGCCTTTATTTTTCATCTTATTTTTTAAAAGTTCTATCGCTTCTCCCAATTTTTTAAGCGTCAGACCCAAATCAATAATTTCAATATTATTGCGACTGCCAAAAATAAACGGCTTGAATTTCGGATTAGTTCTTGTTCTGCTATGGCCATACATCAAAGCAGCCTTAATCATGTCTTTAAGAACTTCTAAATCAACGCCTTCTTCAACATCTTTGAGACTGGCACTAAGTTGTTCTTCTATCGGCTGAATTTCCATAATAAATACCTAAGGTGAAGTCTATAAAAAATTCTTCGCGTCGTCAACGATTAAACGCTCTTTGGTTCATAATTTGTGTTTTTTACGCCATTCTTCTATTTTTTTGTGGTCGCCGGATAATAAAATTTTAGGCACCGAATATTTTTTACTTTTTTTACCCCGCCTTCGCGTGGCCGAAGCTCGCTTCGACGAGGCAAAGGCCCGTCCTGACGGCGGCCATTCAAAGATTTCCGGTCGAGTGAAAACCGGGATTCCAACGCCGTATCTTCTATCTTCAAGCGACTGATATTTTCCCAAAACTCCCGGAAGATATCGAGAAACTGCGTCTATTAAAACTAACGCTGGAATTTCTCCGCCAGCCAAAACATAAGGCCCGACAGATAATTCTTGAAAATCAAAATCAGAATCATTAAGCACTTTTTTAATCCGCTCATCAATTCCTTCATAACGGCCGCAAATTAAAATAATATGGTTATAGTTTTTTGCCAATTGGCTGGCTGTTTTGCTATCAAACTGCTTCCCGGCCGGAGAAAAAATAA
>CAZYZO010000015.1:11648-14360 GCA_964651905.1 uncultured Candidatus Saccharibacteria bacterium
GGATTTTTTATTTTTTGGCTTTAAAAATTGAATTGCTTTTATTATTGGTTCAACTTTAAGCACCATTCCCGGTCCGCCGCCATATGCCCTGTCATCAACTTTTTTATGCTTATCTTTAACAAAATCCCGTAAATTATGGGTTTGAATTTTTATTATTCTTTCTTTTTGGGCACGCTTTAAAATTGATTCTTTAAGATAAGAATCAAAAATTTTCGGAAATATTGTAATAATATCAAATCGCATCATTTAAAATTTTAATATAAAATCGTGGATTCTAAAACCCCGATTAATATCGGGGTTTTAGATTTTTAATTTAAGCTTTTAAATGCTTAATTCCGGTTTCTCTTTTGGAACTCTTCCCTCTGGCTCAATGACTTTAAGGTTGACTCGGGCATGATTTTTAACCCCGACTATCTTCAATAAAGACCTGATGGCCTGAGCGGTTGAGCCTTGACGGCCGATTATTTGGCCCATATCAAGAGGATTCACTTTGAGAGTCAAAAGCACTCCCATCTCGTCAACTTGTCTGTCAATAATAACGTCTTCGGGATGGTTAACTAAAGCTTTGACCACAAATTCTAGAAACTCCTTATCTGTTTCGATAGCTTTCATAAATCAAATCTGATTATCTTTTTTATCTTCGACCTTTTAATCTTTAAATTAATCACCCAGTTAGACTGAACTCCTGGATGAACTGAAATTTTAATAGCGGGTAGAATGCCCGATATATTGAGCGTTCCGCTCACTATAATTATATGATAATTATTTAGCTTCTGTCAAATTAGCCGCTTTTGCCTCTTCGGGTTTTTTAGCCGCTTCTTTTCCTTTCTTTTTCGGCTGTTCACCTTCAGTTTTTTCTTTTTTTGGTTTTTTATGAACGGCTTTTTTAGGCCCGGTTAAAATTCCTGCTTTTATTAAAAGATTAAAAATTGTGTCGGTTGGCTTAGCGCCTTTCCCCAGCCAATAAGAAATTCTTTCTTTTTTAATTTCCAATTTATCGGAATGAGGATTAAAAAATCCCAAATCTTCCAATGGATTACTCATCTTGGAACGTTTTTCGGCAATAACCACTCTAAAACTCGCTTGTTTCTTTTTCCCGATTCTTTGTAATTTTATCGCTAACATGACAAATAATATACTCTAAAATTTAAAAAATTACAATTCTTTTTCTTTTGAAGATTTTTTTTCTAAAGCCTTTTCGGCGGCGTTGACTTCCGCTTCTTGTTTTGAAAACCCTTCGCCCTCGGCAATCAGTTTATCGTTAAAATAAACACCGACTCTAAAAAGTTTCTGGTGGTCAGGCCCGGATTCCGACAAAACATTATAAGTAGGAGTAATCTTCAATTCATCTTGAATAACTTTTTGCAATAAACTTTTCGGATCTATATAAAGTCCCTTTTCTATAATTTCTTTGGTATTGATTAAAATATTTTTTTCTACAAATTCCGCTGATTTTTTATAACCTTTATCAAGATAAAACGCTCCTAAGACCGCTTCAAAAGCATTAGCTAAAATTACTTCTTTCGCCTTTCCCATATCTTGAGCTTCGCCTCTTGAAAGAAAAATAAAATCGTCCAAATGAATATTTTTGGCGATTTTCGCCAAAAATTGATAATTCACCAAAGCCGCTCTGACAGCCGTTAATTGCCCTTCGGGATAATCCGGATAATTGAAAAAAAGATATTCGCTCACAATAAGTTCCAAAACCGTGTCTCCCAAATATTCCAAGCGTTCGTTTTGCGAATATTGCCAAGAAGGATTTTCATTTAAATAAGAGCGGTGAGTTAACGCTTCATAAAGCAAAGCAGTATTTTTAAATTTTAACCCGATTATTTTTTCAAAATTTTTCAAATCAAGAGCCATTGTCTTATTTTGATTCTTTGCTCTCTATCTGTTTAAAGACCGTTCCCAGAACGCCGTTGATAAACTTGGAAGAATTTTCACCGCCGTAATTTTTAGCCAATTCAATAGCTTCATTAATGGCAACTTTCGGCGGCACTTCCTTTTTGTCGGCGAAAAGAAGTTCGTAAAGACCGATTCGCAAAATATTTCTGTCAATAATCGGAATCTGATCTAGGGGCCACTGAGGCGCGGCTTTTTCAATAATTTTATCTATTTCAACCAGATGCTCAATAAGTCCTTTGGCTATCCGCCAGGCGAATTCCGGTTCATCAATGCCCGGCGCAAATTCCTCCAAATTTCTCTCCAGAACCTTTATAAAATCTTCTTTCCTTTCGGAAAAATCCCACTCATATAATGATTGGAGAATCACTGAACGAACTAAATGTCGAGTAGCCATATGCCAATTATGTATAAATTTTATAGCTCATCTGTAGCGACGAAAATTTATCTACAGAATTGAGCACCGAGCACATAATTTTATGAAAGACTATCTTTTAATTTTTCTTTTAATCTTCTTATGGTTTGACCTCTTTGTTTTAATTTAAATTCTCTATTTCTTGCGTCTTTTTCAGATTTATATGCTTCATAATATATTAATTCTGAGTTTTTGTCTTTGTGTTCTTTGAGACGTCTTTCTAAATTATTCGTGTATCCAATATATGTTTCTTTAGCAATTCTATTTCTAATCAGATACACGTAATACATAAAATTATGTGCTCGGTAAAGGTTTTGTAAACAAATTTTATTCGTCTTTTTAACTCTAAAATTCGTAGAAAGCCCTTTACTTTTTTCCTTCAATAATTTGTTGAG
>CAZYZO010000016.1:0-13255 GCA_964651905.1 uncultured Candidatus Saccharibacteria bacterium
TTAACTTCTTCTAATTTTTTCTGGGATTTTTCAAAAGCTTTTTCATTTCCCTCTTTGATAACAGCGAGTATTTTCGGCTTTAAGATTTTGGCTTTTTCATCTTGAAATTCTTTTAGTTTTTTAATCAATACTTCAGCCAAAGATTTTTTAAATTCAGAATAGGTTTTATTTTTGAATTTGCTTTCGATTTGCGTCATCGGCAAACCGGAGAAACCTTCATAAATTAAAAGCAGATTAGAAACAGCCGGCTTGTTTTTGGGGTCAAAAACGATTTCTTTTCCGGAATCAGTGACGGCGGTTTTTATTTTCTTTTTAATTTCTTCTTCCAAGTCGTCTAAAAATAGGCAGCTGTCAGGTTCAGATTTGGACATTTTTTTATCAGGATTATCTAATTTCATCAGCCGCGGAACTTTCGTCAATAATGGTTTTGGCTCAATAAAGGTTTTGCCGAATTTTTTATTGAATTTTCTGACTAAAGTTCGGGTGAATTCCAGGTGCTGGAGTTGATCATCTCCTATTGGCACGAATTCCGCGTCATAAAGAACAATATCGGCCGCCATTAAAACTGGATAATCAAAAAGCCCGACATTGATATTTTTCGGTTGTTTTTGAGATTTATCTTTGAATTGGGTCATCCGTGCTAATTCGCCAAAAGGAGTAAAATTATTTAAAACCAAAGCCAATTCCGAATGAGCGGGGATTTGGGATTGGACAAAAATCGTTGATTTAATCGGGTCAAGGCCAGCTGCTAAATAATTAGCGACCAAATCAAAAATTTGGTCTGATTTTTCTTTGGGCTCGTAATCTTCATTTAAAGAATGAAGGTCAGCCACAAAAAAATAACACTCGTATTTGTCGGAATTTTGCAATTCCACGAAATTTTCCAGAGCACCCAAGTAATTTCCTATATGTAGTTTTCCAGATGGCATTACGCCAGAAATTAAAATTGGTTTGCGAATTTTATTTGAATTTTGGATCATAATAAAAAAATTTTATCATAAAATTGAGCACCGAGCACATAATCTTGTTATGTGCTCGGTCAAGGTTTTCTAGATAAATTTTGTTCGTATTCTAGACTCCAAAATTTATAGAAAGCCCTAAACTTCAATCACCACCGGTAGAATCACCGGTCGCCTCTTGGTTTTATTATACAAAAATTGACCAATTTGTTCTCTTAATAATGACTTTAAATAATCAGCGTCAATCGGCTGATAATGGGGAATCCGCATCACGGTATGCTTGATTTTATTCCTTAAATCTTCAACAAATTCTTTGTTTTCTTTCAAATAGATGAAACCGCGGGAAATAATATCGGGGTTTTTCAATAATTTTCCGGTTTGCCGATCAAGAGTAATAATAAGAACAACCATTCCCTCCTGGGACAGAGCTTTTCTGTCTCTCATCACGACTTCTTCCACATCGCCAACTCCAAGACCGTCAACCATCACATAATAAGCCGGTACCGTTTCTTTAGAAATAGAGAAATTATCCTTGGTAAATTTAACCACCTGGCCGTTGTCTATAATAATGGTGTTTTTCTTGGGCACGCCAACTTCACTGGCTAATTCGGCGTTTTTAGAACGCATAAAATAGTAGCCGTGAGTGGGTAAGAAAAACTTCGGATTAATCAGTTTAATAACTTGTTTCAATTCTTCTTGGGGCGCGTGGCCGGAAGAATGGAAATCAACAACCATTGATTGATGAACATCCGCGCCCTGACGAGCTAAATTATCCTTCAATACCTGAACTGCTCTCTCATTTCCGGGGATAACCGAAGCCGAAAAAATTACCGTATCGCTTAGTCTGATTTTGACAAATTTATGTTCGCCATTAATGATTTTCATCAAGCTGGCGTTGGGTTCGCCTTGAGCGCCGGTTGATAAAATTAAAAGCTGGTCATCTTTATATTTATTGATATCTTGAATGGGAATAGTGCTTTGTTTTTTAATTTTTAAATGACCTAAATTTTGGGCAATAGTGATGCTATTTTTCATTGAAGCGCCGCTGATAGCTACATAGCGTTTTTGTTTTTCGGCAATTTTGATAATTTCGGCAATTCTGGTTAACAGCGAAGCGAACATTGCAATAATAATTCTTCCTTTGGCTTTTTTAAGAATATCTTCAATGTTTTTTTCCACTACTCTTTCGGATACGGAAAAACCCGGCACTTCCGAATTGGTGCTATCGAGAGAAAGAGTGTGGATACCCATTTCTCCGATTTTTTTAAAAATATCTAAATTTCGAGGATTACCATTTTCATCATAGTCAAATTTAAATTCAACGATATGACATATATTGCCAACGGGTGTTTTTAAAACCATTCCAAAAGCGTCGGGCACGTTGTGTTCAATAGCGAAAATTTCCGCTTGAAAATAACGGGAAATTTCAATTTTATCCCCGGCTTTAATAACTTCAATGTTTAATTTCGGAGCATTAGTAAATTCTTCCTGCCGTTTTTCAATAATGGCTTTGGTAAAAGCGGTGGTGTAGATAATTGGATTGCCAAGTTTTTCAGTTAAATAAGGAAGAGCGCCGATATGGTCGTAGTGAGCGTGGGTGAGGAAAAGCGCCTGAATATTTTCTTTTTTCGGCTCCAAATAAGAGATATTAGGAATGATGAAATCAATGCCGGGAGTGTCTTCTTCGGGGAATTGCAAACCAGCGTCAATAATGACGATTTCGTCTTTGTATTCAAAAAACATCATATTCCTGCCGACTTCTTCCAAACCGCCAAGCGCCGCAAATTTCAGATAATTTTCTATCTTTTCCGTTTGTCTTTTTGTCTGCCTGCCGCCCGCCTGATGGTGAGGCAGGGTAGACATGGGTTTTTGATATTTTCTCGGTGTCATTTTTTTGTGCCCAGGGTGGGAGTCGGACCCACATGGTCTTGCGACCGCACGCCCCTGAAGCGTGTACGTCTTCCAGTTCCGTCACCTGGGCGAAAATGGTTTATTTTAAAAAACTAAATTTTTCAGGATTATTTATAAATTCCAGGTAGAGTGATTTTTTAAAGTTTTTTGTTTTAGAATCAGTTAATTTATTGGTAATTTTCCCTATTTTTTTGTAGTTTAAATTTTTAATTTCTCCATTTTGCAAAATATAGTAAGCGGCGCCGTGTTTGCTTTTCAAAAATGAATAATCAGATTTCACTTTATCGGAAAATACATTAGCGACGATTAAGGGTTTTTTAGAAGCATTAATTATTAAATGATTATAAAAAGCCAGGATGATTATTTTAGATTTTTCCCCAAGGGTTTTTAAAATTATTTTTTTAGCTGAGTTTTTGGGGCCTTGAATTAAAAAAGTTGCTCTCCCCGATAGAACCTCATAAATTTCCGGCGTTCGGTGCCAATGCCCCAGCGTTTTGTTAAATTCTCCGCCAAAGACAAAAGGATAAATAACAGTTATGTCATACCGCAATCCGTTTGATTTAAACAGATTTCTGTCTTTTTTAAAGCAAATTCCCCGATACAGAAGATAGGCATTTTTATTATCTAAAGACTTTTTGATTAAAGAACTCTGGTAAAGATTCGGCTTTAATTCTTTTATCTTCCTGACGCCAAAGGAGAAATTTAAATTATTGCTTAAAACAAGCTTACCATTTTTAAATTGAATTGGCAAACCGCTGGTTTGTTTAAGATTAATTATCATGCTATTTAAAAACTTTTATCGTTTTAATGTACCAGTCAGAGACATTGTTAAATCTGGCGCTGGGGACCGGAATATTATTTTCTTCAAAGCCTTGGAGTTTATTATTGGTGATATAAATATAGTTTCGGGAAAACAGGAAAATAACGGGCTGGTCATCGGTGAGGATGGTTTGAAAGTTTTTATAATCAACGAGGCGTGACTGTTCGTCAAAATTTCTTCTGATTTTTTCTATTAGATTGTCAACATTTTGGTTCTCGTAAAGCGAAAGATTTAAGCCGGGATAAAACCTTTCCGAAGAATGCCAGAAAGAGAATAAGTCCATATTTCTTCCAAAAATATTGCCGAAAAGAATCATTTGATAATCGCGATTTTTAATGGGCTCATCCAAAGAAGCCATCGCTGTTATATTGAGTTTGACGCCGATTTTTTGCCAATCATTTTTTAAAATATCAGCGGTCTGGATAAACAATGGATTTTCCGGGATGATTAAATTAAATTCTAAAGTTGTAGTTGCTTTTCCTTCTTTTTTCTCTCTAATACCATTTCCATTTAATTTCCAACCTTCTTTTTCTAAGACCTCATTGGCTTTCTCAAGAGAAAATGAATTTTTTTCAGCCAAAGCCGGGTCATATCCTTCCATCGTCGGACTTAAAGGACCAAAAACTTCTATTGCCTGGTCGTTGAAAACGTTATTAATAATATTTCCTCGGTCAGTAGCGTAATTTAAGGCTATCCGGACGTTTTTATCTTTCAGAGCGTCATTAGCATTCTGGTTTAAAAACACCGCATAATACCTTGGTAGCCACAAAACAAATTCCTGATGCGGAACAATGATTTCCTTTAGGGTTTCCGGACTAAGACCGGCCAGTCCGTTAATTTCACCTTTATTGAAAGCATTTTTAGCTTTTTCTTCGTCTTGATAAAAATTGATATTAAATTTTTTCAAGTAAGGTTTTTTGACCGCGTATTTGTTTTGGACAAGCTGGTAAGAAATTATGAAGCCGCCTTTTTGTTTTTTATAAGAGAGATATTTGAATGGGCCGGAACCTATTGGCTCCAAATTATAATTGGAGAGTTTTAAATTAGCGACCGGGACATCAGCAAAAATATGTTTAGGAATTGGTCTCAAATCTTTAAGAGTGGCTTCAAAAAATGAATAAGGAACGGGCAGAGGGAGAATAAATTCTCGTTCGCTAACCCGAGATTTAGAAGTATCTATGCCTTTAAAGCTATTAAAAAGCAAAGACCGTGTATCAGGATTTTGGATGGTTTCAATGGTGAAAATAATATCATCGCTGGTTATTTTTTGGCCATCGCTCCAGAATAAATTGTCTTTTAGCCGGATTCTAATTATTTTTCCTTCTTCTTCAAATTTGTAACTTTCCGCTAAATCTAAAACATCTTCAAAAAGTAGTTCAATTAAGTCTCTGTCAGCGTCAGAGCTGGCTAAAACCGGATTAACAAAAATCGGCTGACCAACCATTCCTTCGGTAAATTCACCGCCTTCAATCGGAGCGGAAATGGTCTTTTGGCTGATTAAACCGGCTAACAAAAACACTAAACTGACAAAGAAAACCGCCGAAAAGGTTATAAAGAGCCAACGTTCTTTCCCGGAGAAAGATTGAAAAATTTTCTTAAGTTTTAATAACAAGGTTCAAGATTGATAAGGCGATAAAAACAACGAGTAAAAAAATAATTATAAAAAATATTATGCGTTCCAGTCCTCGCCTAGTTTGATAAAATTCGCCTCCGTGGCCGCCAAAAATTCCGGACATGCCGCCGCCTCTTTCCTGAAGGAGAATTAAAACAATTAAAATTACAGATATTATTATTTGTATATTGGTTATCATCTGATTTCAGACCGCTCTCTTAAATAACGATTTAGCGGAGAAGTTTATGATTATATTGATAAAGCTTACTATTAAAGTCGCAAAAAGTAAAGGCTTAAATGAAGCGTAGCTGATGGTGATATCAGTTGATAATAAATCTAAAATAAATAAGGTTAGGGCATTGACCAAAATAATACCTAAACCCAAAGTCAAGAAAACAATCGGCGAAAGAATTAATTTTAGAATGGGCCTGACAAAGATGTTTATCAAAGTAAAAATCAAGGCAGCCATAGCTAATCCTTTCAAGTTTAACGAAACCGAAAATCCATCAATAAAATAATCAGCTATCAAAAAAGCGACAATATTTGAGAAAAATAGAAAAATGATATGACTGATAAATCTCATAATTAAATTTTATCACATTAGATATTTTAATAAACTTTGGCCGGTCATTTCTTCTGGTTTTTTAAGATTAAGCAGCTCTAAAACTGTCGGCGCCACATCAGACAAAACGCCGATTACTTCAGCAGCTTCTTTTTCGGCCATAGTCTTGTCTTTTTCTTGCTGAAATTCTTTGGAAATCAGATAAAAAGGCACCGGATTATTATCATGTTTGGTTTCAATTTCGCCGGTAGCCGGGTCAAACATTCTTTCAAGATTGCCGTGGTCAGCCGTGATAATTAAAACAGCATTTTGGTCGAGAACCGCATCAATGACTTTTTTCACCGCTTCATCAAGAATTTCAACGACTTTTTTCGTGGCTTTATAATTGCCGGTGTGAGCGATAATATCGGAATTAGCGTAATTTACCAAAATAAAATCAAAAGCTTTTTCTCCAATAGCGGAAATTAAACGATTGGTAATTTCTTCAGTCCGCATTTCCGGATGGTCATCCGGTTTCAAATCCATTCTGGAAGGGATAAGAACTCTAAACTCATTTTCAAACGGTTTTTCCTCTAAATTATTAAAAAAGTAAGTGACGTGAGCGTATTTTTCAGTTTCAGCCAGCCGAAGCTGGATTTTTGAATTTTCGGCGATGATTTTTCCTAAAGGATTTTTTGCTTTTTCCGGCGGAAAAGCGACATTAACCTTAAAATCATCGCGATAATTTATCATCGTGGCAACGTAAAGATTTTGAAATCGTTTAACTGGAAATTCTTTAAAATCTTGATTGATAAAGGTTTCCACGATTTGGCGCATCCGGTCTTCCCTGAAATTGAAGAAAATAAGACTGTCATTATCTTTAATCCCCCGATTTTCGGGAGCCAAAAGCATGGGCTCGACATATTCATCAGTGAATTTTTGATGAACAGCTTTAATTTGCTCTTCATAATTTTCTACTAACGCTGAATCGCCGGTTAAAACCCGATAAGCTTTTTCGATTCGGTCCCAATGTTTGGCGCGGTCCATCGCGTAAAAACGGCCGGCCAAACTGGCGATATTTTTTGTTTCTTCGCCTAAACTTTTGATAACTTCCAAACTGGAATAGGGTGGGCTGTCGCGGCCGTCGGTGAAAAGATGGAGAACGTAATTTGCTTTTTCCTGCTTGGCGAATTTAATCAATGCTAAAAGGTGTTCCAAACTGGAATGAACATAAGTCGATGACGCGCTTAAAAGTCCAATAATATGAACAAAGGAATTATTTTTTCTGGCATGTTCAAAAGCGCCTTTGAAAGCCGGATTTTTAAAGAAAGCGCCGTCTTTAATCGCTAAGCTGATTCTTGGGAAATTTTGGAAAATTACCCGACCCGCGCCTAAAACAAGGTGGCCAACTTCGCTGTTGCCTTCTTCGTTCCAGGGAAGCCCGACGGCAATACCTGATGCCTGAAGCAATCCGCAAGGGTAAGAATATTTTAATGAATTGATTGTTTTGGGATTGGTGGTATAAATGGGGTTGGATTCGTTTTTTTCACCCTCTCCCCAGCCGTCCAAAATCATTAGAACCACAGTTTTATGCATTGATTTTATTCTACTCTCTCATCTTTTAATTTTAAAGGGCGAGAAGTTGACTTTTCAGATAGAAGAGGTACAATAAAATTATTAAAGGTTTATAATTAAATTTATTAATTAATTTCCCTAACCAATTCAGAAAGTACTCGCGGTTAAACTATTTCTATGGCTTCAAGTTTTTCAAATTTCTGTCTTAAAACTAACTTTGTTAGGCATTTTTCTCTTTAAGTCATAAGTTATTTTAGTTTATTCGCGATTACTTTTACCCGAAAAAGTTTTTTAGGGTTCCTGAAGAAATTAGAGGAAGAATTTTTCATGGAAGACATCCAAATAATTTTAGTGTCGGCCCTGGTTTTAATCGGCGGCGCCTTGGGTTATTTTTTAAGGAAAATCATCGTTTCTAAAAAGGCCCAAGCAATCGAACAAATTATTAAAAAGCAATTAGAAGAAGCTAAAAGCAAATCCAGTGAACTTATCCTTAAAGCTCAGGAACGAGCTGCTGATTTATTGGGTAAGGCCGCGGCTGAAGAAAAAGAAAGAAAAGGTCAGCTTTTGAAAACCGAAGAACGATTAGTGAAAAAAGAGGAAATTTTAGAAAGACAATCAGCTGAAATCAGAACTAAAGACGAGCAGAATCAGGCATTAGCCAAAGAATTAGAAACTACCAAAAATGAGATTGCTAACTTAAAAAATGAAGTTATTGCCCAATTGGAAAAAATAAGCGGGTTTTCTAAAGATGAAGCTAAAGAAGTAATTTTGCGGGATACAAGAGAACGATATCAGAAAGAATTGGTCCAATCTCTTGAAAAACTGGAAAAAGATAAAAGAGAGGAATTAGAAAAAAAATCTTTAGAAATTATGACCACGGCGATTCAACGTTTAAGCCGTTCTCATGTGGCAGACGTAACCACTACCGCTTTTGATTTGAAAAGCGAAGACTTAAAAGGAAAAATTATCGGCCGAGAAGGAAGAAATATCAGAGCTTTAGAAAGATTAACCGGCGTGGAATTAATTATTGATGAGACGCCGGATAGTTTGGTAATTTCTTCTTTTGACCCAGTGAGACGGGAAGTGGCGAAAGTGGCTTTGGGGAAATTAATTGCGGACGGCAGAATCCAACCGGCTAAAATAGAAGAAAAAGTTGAAGAAGCCAAACAAGAAATTAATAAAAGAACCGTTGAAGAAGGAGAAAAAGCCGCTCATGAACTTGGAATTTATAATTTGCCAAAAGAAATCATTCAGCTTTTAGGCCGCCTTTATTTTCGGTCTAGTTTCGGCCAAAATGTTTTGCTTCATTCAATTGAAACAGCTTATTTAGCTTCAATGATTGCTTCAGAATTGGGTTTGAATGTGGAGGTGGCTAAAAAAGCCGGCTTGCTTCATGACATTGGCAAATCCATCGATTATGAAGCAGAGGGCAGTCATGTGGAGTTAGGAAGAAAAATTCTTAAAAAATATGGCATTGAAGAAGAAATAATTAAAGCGGTTGAATCGCACCATGAGGAATATCCTTTCTCAACTTCTGAATCTTTTGTGGTGGCGGCAGCTGATGCTATTTCAGCCGCCAGACCCGGCGCCAGGCGGGACACGCTGGAAAACTACTTAAAGCGCTTAGCCGAGCTTGAAAAAGTCGCTGTTGGCTTTAAAGGCGTAAAAAACGCCTATGCTATTTCGGCAGGTAGAGAATTGCGGATTTTTGTTAAACCGGAAAAAATTGATGATTTCGGTGCCTTGCAATTAGCCCGGGATATTGCCTTAAAGATAGAATCTGAATTAAAATATCCCGGAGAAATTAAAGTAACGGTTGTCAGAGAAACTCGAGCCGTGGAATACGCAAAATAGGGGGTACTTGACGAGGCTTGATTTAGTCAGATAAAATCTATATTATTTAATATATATCAAATAACAGAGAATCAAAGGTCGAGAAAGGTAAAATTTTCATAAATTACCAATAGATATGAACAAACAAGAATTAATTGAAGCAGTCATGAAAGCGGCTGGCATTGAAGTGAAAAAAGACGCAGCTAGCGCTGTTGAGGCGGTTTTTGATACTATTACTCAATCTTTGAGTCGCGGAGAAGAAGTCGCTATCACTGGTTTTGGAAGTTTCAAGACTTCCAAGAGAGCGGCTAGACAAGGTATTAATCCGCGAACCGGCGAAAAAATTCAAATTGCTGCTTCAATCAAACCCAAATTTAGAGCTGGCAAAGCTTTAAAAGAAGCCGTTAAATAAGAATTAATAAATTAAAAAACCCCCGATTCATATCTGGGGTTTTTTAAATGTGTTTTACTAAAGCACTCATCTCCAGGAAAATTTCGTAAGCTGATTTAATTTTTTCAAAGCTCTCCTTTATTAATTCTTGGAATTTGGAAGTATCAAATTGTTTTTCAGACGCAATTAAAAGTGTTGAAGTCGCTGATTCGGTGGAAGTCGCGATTGTAGAAGTTGCGGCCGTGGAAGTTGCATTGGCTATATCTTCTTGGCTCGAAGAAGCGGAAAGATAATCGTTAAGGATGGTTTTAGCTTTTTGGAAAGATTCATCAGCCAGATTTAATTTAGTTTTAGAATCATTTAAAAGCGAATTAAGTTTTTGAGTTTGTTCTACGCCTAAATTGGTTAATTTTTTAATGTCTTTTTCGATTTTTCCAAAACGTTCAATAGCAGTGGCTGAAACTTCTTTTTGTTTCAGAAGTAAAGCAAAGTTTATTATTATCTGAGCTTGAGAATTATATGTTTTTTCTCGCCAATCTTTGAAGTTAATCGCCAAATTTTTTAAATCTTCAGCGCTTCCGGTATTAGAAATTTTTTCCTTTAAATCTTTATTATAATTATTAAAATCAGACAGTTCTTTTAAAAATTCGTTTCTTTTTTGAGTAAATTCTGAATTGTCTTCAATTTTAGCTCCGTTTAAATTATCATTCAGATTTTTAAGTTCGGCGTCAAAAAGATCCGTCACTTTATAAAAAATTTGCTGTTTAGAAACAACTTCATCCGAAACCGCCCCAACAGGAATGGAGAGGGAATTTAGAAAAAACAAAAAACAGATAGCTAAAGTAATTAATAACTTAATCTTTTGGCTCATCAGCAAGCGTTATTTTATCAGTTCATCCAGGAGAGTGTCAATTTGTTTCTCATTGGAAAGAATGTCGGAGTTCTCGGGAGAAGTGCTGGCTTGGGATATTTTTTCTAAAGTTTTTTGGGTGATTTCCTGGGATAATTTGTGATAGTTAATTTCGTTCAAATTGATATTGATTGATTGGTCAATTTGGTCGGCTTCAGCGGAGATATTGGAAGTGTTAAGCCCGGGCAGAATAAGCGGGGAAACTACGGTATTAAGATAGAGAGCGCTGATAAAAACAACTAAAACCAAAACGCCCGCTACCGCCAAACTGCTGGAAAGTTTTAAGCTATTAAACGTCTTTTGCCATAACAAAGAGATTTTAAATAATTTAGGAGTACTGGTTTGGGGAGAATTTAAAATAAAACTAAGAGAACTTTGAGAGTACTCTTTGTCGGGTTGAATCTCTTTCAGGTTTTTTAATTTTTCAACGATATTTTGCATATTATTTCTCTAGGATTTGTCTTAAGCTTTTAAGCGCCCGGTGCTGGATAATTCTTACAGCGGTGGGCGTTTTTTTCAACGCTAAGGCGATTTCTTTCGGCGACATTTCTTCAATGTAACGCATAATAATGACGTCTTGCTGTTCCGGTTTCAGTTGCTTGAGAGCGCTTTTGGCCTTTTCAAATTCTTTTTTTGAATCCAATTTTTCTTCCATTCCCGGATTGCTGATAGCCATTTTTTCCAACTCTTCAATGTCCAGTTCAATTTTTTTAGTCCGGTACATATCAATCACCTGATTTCTGGCAATGCGGTAAAGCCAACTGGATAAAGGAAAGTTTTGATAACTGAAACTTTCAATGTTCTGCCAAGCCTTTAGAAAAACTTGGTGACAGAGATCTTCCGCTTCAACTCTCCTACTTACCTTAATATAGATAAACCGGTAAATTTGGGGCTGATAATGCTTATAAAGCAAGCCAAAAGCCTCTTTTTCGCCTTTAATCGCTCTTTCTATTAAATTTTTCTCGTCCTCTAACATATAAAACGAATATAACCTGCTTTAGTTTCTAATGAATAAATTAATTTTTTGGGAGTATGTTCGAACCTACTTTATCAAAAATTCCTAACTAATGGAAGTTGCCCCGCCGCTCGCCGTCGAGCAAAGCATTCCTTTTCTTTTAGAAGAAAGAATCGGTGACAAAGAAAACTTTTTCAATTAGAGAAAAAGAATATAAAAAACCTAAGACTTAATTCCTTTGACAAGTAGAGTAATATTGCCTAACATCTAGATTAGCTAAAATCTTTAAAACTCAAATTAGCTGAAAGGAGACGAAGATGACGGTAAAAAAAGGTAAACTACTGGAAGAAATTAGAGATTTATCCTCGAAGAGATGGAAATTAATAAGTACTGCCGATACACTAAAAACAACATACCAAAATCGCATTGGGGAATACCAACCAAAAATTGACGAACTTAAAGCCGCAGCCGACAATCTCGCGCCCAAATTTCGTCAGCTCTATCAAGAATCACAGGATGCTTATGCCGCAGAAGAAAAAGACCTCGCTAAAACGTTTTCGCTTCAAGGCCGTTCAGTTCAGGCAGACTGCGAAGCATTAAACGAACAAGCAAATGCGATGCGCCGAGAACTCAAATCGCTGCTTGATCAGATTAACTTCTACTACGATGAAGCTAAGGATATCCAACTAAAAATCAATGAACAGCGAAGCTTAATTCAAACCCTGCGTCCTACTCGGGTCAGTGGCTTTGAGCAAAGCGGCGTAATGAATAATTTGGAGATTGAGCAGTTGTTGGACGAATTCCCACAGAGGATTTTTCCAAAAATAGAGACAATGGCATATGACGAAAACTTATTTTGGGAAAGCGCAACGGGGAAACTTAAAATTAGGGTGCCGGCGCGGGGCAAAACTATGGCCGGTAAAAAGGGCGACGTCATACTGATCGGGAAACAGCCAGGTAGAACCGCTGAAAGACGGCTTAAAAATTTCAAAGAAGCTTTGAGCCATGAGATCGGCCATATTGTTTACGAACACTTCTTAATTGATGAACAAAAAGCCGACTGGTACGCCTGGCACCAGGAAACTCAACTGGATAGATTCATCAGCCTAGAGGCGATAGAGAACGACGCAGAAGAATTCGCTGAATGCTTCAGATTTTTCAAACTTGAACCTGCTAAACTTGAAACGAATGACGCTGTGAAGTATAATTTTGTCAAGGGAATATACCAATCCCTTAAAGGAGAAATCCAATGAAAAAACTCAAGCTCTATGGTGAAAAAAAGTGGTTCTTTGGTTTCAAGCGTAGAGGATTTGTGGCTGAAGTTTCTGTCAGCAACGGGAAGATGGCAGTGACCTCAAAGAACTCTCGTCTCCGTGATTCTCTCCAGCGAGAAATTGACAAAAGAATAGTTCACAATTTTATCACGCGGACAAAGGCAATTCGCGAAGAGAAACCAGGTCTTTCCCGTCCCATCATTTACCACATTGCTGAGCCTCGGAAACCCGGGGACCCTGATTTTCTTGAAACGCTCAAGGATCAAAGCGCATTTTGGTCCACTCAAATCTTTGACGGTTACGAGATATCTGGAGTTCAATCCAAAATCGTCGAGAAATAATCCTAAGAGGTAGCTTTTTAGCTGCCTCTTTTATTTTGAATAAAAATAAAACGGGGTAACGGAAAGTTTAATTATGGAGCGGGATACCGGAATCGAACCGGCACCCTCACCTTGGAAGGGTGATGTACTACCA
>CAZYZO010000017.1:0-2896 GCA_964651905.1 uncultured Candidatus Saccharibacteria bacterium
TAAATTTACTGGTTTTTTTATAGTGAGTAGAGCACTCAATATATCGGGCATTCTGTCCGTTATAAACCACATAAAACAAAACGAGACCGGAGACAACCGCCCAAATAGCCGGAAGAAACCGATATATTAAAATAAGATTTGCAAATTTAGACAAAAGTGCAAGTAAAGCATGGAAACCCATCTCATAACCTATCACACCAAAGGGATAACTACCTTTTCCAAGATTCATCGCTTCGGTAATATGATGCCATTCATCAATATGACTCGGAAACCGATAATGATAATGAGGACAATAAACTAATAGAAAAATGCCTATTGAAACCAGAACAATTAAAAGAATTTTGAATTTATTCATAAGATTTATTTTAACGATAAAGATATCTTAAGGCAACTGCTTAATTTTGACATAAAATTAAATATCTGATATATTATTGCTATAGCAAATCGAAAGTTTGATATATCAAAAATCTATTTTTGATATAAAATTGTTCATAAAAAAACTAAAAACAGGAGGAAAAGATGAAATATGAAAAACAATTAAAACAGTTGATTGAAAAAATCTTAGAGCCAGGTGAAAAAAGCACTGTGGATTTATGTGTTTCCTGTCCTCAACCTGGGTGCGGGCATCAGATGGAATTTGGTCTTAGCAGGACTGATCCAAAAGCATGGGTTTGTATAAATAGCCGTTGCGATTTTAGAATCCCAGAAGAGGAATTACCAAGCCCAAAGGAAATAGAAAAACTGATAAAACAGATAGATGTAGGATTAGTAGAAGAAATTAAAAATATAATCCGGAAAATAGATAAAAGGAGGATCTGCAGCGTAAACGATAAAGAACTTGACGCTAGGTTTAAAATTAAAAAAGAACAAATAGAGGCTGAAAAAAAGAAGAAAATAGCATACCTATAAAGTGAAGATTAATAAAGTGCCATTAACCAAAATGGCACTTTTTTTATTAAAGAAAAATTTGTTTATAATGAAACCAATGAAAAAATCCAAAATAATTGTCATTCTTGGACCAACCGCTTCGGGAAAATCTGATTTAGCGGTAAAAATCGCTCATAAATTTAACGGCGAAATAATTTCAGCTGATTCAAGACAGGTTTATAAAGGTCTGGATATCGGTTCGGGAAAAATTACAAAAAAAGAAATGAAAGGCATCCTTCATCATCTTTTAGATGTTTTCTCGCCGAAAAAGATTTTTACAGTCACTCAATACCAAGAATTAGCGAAAAAAGCCGTTAAAAAAATAATTAAAAAAGGAAAGGTTCCGATTGTTTGCGGCGGCACGGCTTTTTATATTAATGCCTTGATTTACGATTATAAATTACCAGCGGTTCCGCCGCAGGAAAAATTAAGAGAAAAATTAGAAAGAAAAATCACTGCTGAACTTTTTAAACAACTTAAAAAATTAGACTCTAAAAGAGCTAAAAATATTGACCGATATAATAAACGGCGCTTAATTAGGGCTTTAGAAATCGTTTTAACCGCCAAAAAACCCATCCCAGTTCTTGCTACCGCATGCGGTAGCAAGAACTGTTTATATCAAACATTGAAAATCGGAATTAAAAAACCTAAAAAAGAGCTTAAAAAATTAATTAAAGAAAGATTGGAAAAACGGTTAAAAATGGAAATGGTTGATGAAGTTAAAAAACTCCATAAAAACGGCCTAAACTGGCAACGGCTTGATGATTTCGGCTTGGAATACAGATATATCAGCCGTTATTTAAGAAATTTAATTTCTTATGAGGAGATGGTTGAAATTTTAAATCAGAAAATCTGGCAATTTTCCAAAAAACAAATGACCTGGTTCAAAAAAGATAAAAATATCCACTGGATTAAAAACTACAAAGAAGCGGAAAGATTATTTCGTCAATTCCTTGCGGATTAAATCTTCCAAAGTTTTTGGGTTTACTCTGCCTTTTAATTGACCAATCGTCTTGCCGATTAACGCCTGAATGGCGTTTTCTTTTCCTTTTTTAAAATCAGCTACAACTTGAGGGTTACTCTCAATAATATTTCTAACTATTTTTGATATTTCTTCGCTGTCACCAGGAACTTGTTTCAAATTTTCCGATTCAATTATTTCCGAGGGGTCGCGGCCGGTTTCAAACATAATTTTCAAAACATCTTTGGCAGTTCGAGTTGAAATCTCATCTTTATCAATTATATTTATCAATTCGGCGAAATTTTCAGGAGTAATTTTTAAATCCTTAAAATTAATTTTTGTTTGCGATATCAAGCCAAACAAATCGCTGGTTAAATAATTATAAAGCGTGATTACTTTTATTTTTTTATTTTCAGCTTCAAGCTCTGATATTGCCTCTTCAAAGAATTCTCCGGCAAACCGGTCAGTAATAAGAACTTCAACTTGTTTAGAATTTAAATTATATTCTTTAATAAATCTTTGACGTTTTTGTTCGGGCAGTTCCGGTAATTCACGTTTTAATCCTTCCAAATCAAATTTTTTCAAATCCAGAGGCGGCAAGTCCGGCTCCGGGAAATAGCGATAATCATGCGCTTCTTCCTTACTTCTTTGACTAATGGTAATTTTTTTAACATCATCCCAGCCGCGAGTCTCCTGAATAACTTTTTCTCCTTTTTCCAAAACTTCCGTTTGCCTTTTTATTTCATAAGCGATTGACTCCCCTACTGCTCGAAAAGAGTTTAAATTTTTTATTTCAACTTTAGTGCCAAGAGCAGAGTCGCTATTTTTTAATAAAGAAATATTCACTTCAACTCTCATCTGGCCTTTTTCCATATCAGCATCAGAAACTCTTAAATATCTCAAAATCAACTGCAATTCTTTTACAAAATCTAAAGCCTGTTCAGCGCTTTCTATATCCGGCTCAGTCACCAATTCCATTAAAGGAACGCCAGCACGGTTAAAATCAAC
>CAZYZO010000017.1:2996-11877 GCA_964651905.1 uncultured Candidatus Saccharibacteria bacterium
GTGTCTTCTTCAAGATGAATACGAGTAATTTTAATATTTTTTAAAATCCCGCCAACGCATAAAGGCAAGTCAAATTGGGAAATCTGATAGCCTTTCGGTAAATCAGGATAAAAATAATTTTTCCGGTCAAATTTAGACTCGCCAGCCGGTGGATTAGAATTTAAAGCCATACCAACTTTCAAAACCGCCTCTACCGCTTCCTTATTAATGGTCGGCAAAACGCCGGGATGAGCCAAACATACTGGACAAACATTAACATTCGGTTTTTTCTCGGCTGGATCGTTAAGACAACCACAAAACATCTTTGTTATGGTTTTAAGTTCAGTATGAATTTCTAAGCCAATTTTAGGCTGATACATATTATTAGTTTATTTTTTTATTTTTGAACTGGTCAAAATTTCGAATTAATATAATCAAGCTCATTAAAATTATACCAGAAAGATAATTATAAAATATAAAATGGCTCTTAATAGCAAAAAGAAAAACTATGATTATCGGAAAGAAAAATAAGCTTAAAAATATCATATTTCTTTTAAAAATTAAGGAAAGAATTAAATAAATCGGCAAGCAAACCAATAAAATCTGATAAGGCAGAATAACCAATAATGCTCCGATAGTAGTTGCTCCTCCCCGACCGCCCTTAAATCTATGATAAATGGGGTAAAGATGACCCAAAACAGCAAAACAACCAATAATAAACAAAAATAAAGGCAAGGAAAAAAATGTATCTGCAAAATAAAAAAGAGCTAAAGCAACAGGCAGGACTCCCTTTAAAATATCAAATAAAGCGGTAAGGATTCCGACTGGTTTGGAAATTTCCCGGAAAACCGTGGTAGCCCCAGGGTTTTTTTCAGCCGGAATTTCTTTGCGAATAAAATAACCAAAAATCCGGGCAAAATTAATTGAACCCAGAAAATAAGAAAAAAGACAAAAAATAATATATTCTCCAATCATAAAATTCTCATCACCAAAGCGCTAATTAAAGGAATTGTTAAATTATCGTTAATTTTCAAAAACGAGTCGGAAATATGACCAATAAAAGCGCCAGCCAAAGCTCCTCCAATAATGATTTTTAAACTAAAATTAAAACCGAAAAGAATATTAAAAAGCAGCCCTGCTCCTAAAGAAACAATAAAAGCTGCTAAAAGACCTTCTAAATTTCTATTTAAAAATTTAATTTTTCCCCAAGGACCAAAAATGGCTGCCATTAAGTCGCCTAAAACCACGAATATCAAAGCCAAAATCGCGATTTCTTTTGGGAATAATAAAGCCGTTAAAAAACTCCCCCAACCAAAATAAGTGGTGCCTGAGACTCTAAAGCCTTCTTCTTTTTTAAAAAGAATTTTTAATTTGCCGAAACTTTTATATAAGACTTTTTGAGCAGAAGAAGAAAAAAATCGCAAGACTTCAATTATTAAAAAAATTACGGCTATAACAAAAAACACAATCAAAACTAATTTCTTAGAAGGAATAAAATAATAAAAAATCGGGAAAATTAATCCGCCGATCAGATGATAAATCTTATGTGGCCAATCTTCTATTTTAAAAACCATTTTAATCCTCTAAATTTCTAAAATATCTTGTAGCCGAAATAGCCGCTTTTGCTCCTTCGCCGGCAGCAATAATTATTTGTTTATAAGGAACATCGTCGGCATCGCCTGCCGCAAAAAGACCTTCAATATTGGTCGCTCCTGTTTTTGCATCCACTTTTATCTCATCTATCTCGTTAAAATCCACCAAACCCTTAATAAAGTCAGTAGCCGGTACTGACCCGATTTCTATAAAAATCCCATCAACTTTTAAAATTTTCGTCTCTTTTGATTCGTTATCTTTATAAATTAAAGATTCGACAAAATTATTCCCTTTTATTTCTTTCAATTCAATATTGGTGATGATTTCCGCTTTCCCTGAATTTTTTACCGCTTTTATATTTGATTCATCGGCTTGAATTTGTTCTAAACATTCTAAAACATAAATTTTCTCAACCCAGGTAGCCAAAGCCCTAGCTACTTCAAAACCGGCATTACCGCCGCCGATAACCGCCACGGTCTTGTTTTTAAAAAGAGGACCGTCGCAAGCCACACAATAAGAGATTCCTTTCCCTATAAATTCTTTTTCGCCAGGTATTTCCAATGGCCGGGGGTCGGCGCCGGAAGAGACAATCACCGTTTTCGCCTGAAATTGTTTTTTATCCGCGGTTGAAATAGTAAAAATTTGTTTTTCTTTTTTTATTTTAGTAACTGTATTCTCTGAAATTTCAATCGGAAATTTCTTTAAATGATGCTCAAATTTTTTGATTAGCTCTAATCCGGAAATTTCTTCAAAGCCTAAATAATTTTCAATTAAAACCGCCTTAAGGTTAATCTGACCTCCAAAGGATTTTGTAATAAGGAGAGTTTTAAGATTGGCTCGGCTGGCATAGATTCCGGCGCTCATTCCTGCCGGTCCGCCGCCAACAATGATAAGGTCGTAAATCATTGATTTTAAAGATTAATAAATTTATCTCTTTGCCCACTGAGGAGCCCGTCTGGCTTTTTTAAGACCATATTTCTTCCGTTCAACGGCTCGGGCATCGCGGGTTAAATAGCCAATTTTTCTTAATCGTTTTCTGAAGTCTGTGTTATATAAAGATAACGCTCTGGCAATTCCCAATCTAATTGCTTCAGCTTGGCATTTTATCCCGCCGCCCTTGACTTTCACGGTCGCACTAATTTTATCAGAAACTTTCATCTCCGCTATTGGCGCTACTACAGTTTTTTGAAGCCTCAAAATCGGAAAATATTTCAAATAATCTTTTCCATTAACTGAAATTCCGCCTTTTTGGCTGTAAATTCTTACTCTGGCAATTGATGTTTTTCTGCGGCCAACAGCTTCAAAATACTTCTCTTTTTTGACTTCTTTCTTTTCTTTCTTTATCTTATGAATTGTTTTTTTCTTTGGGGCAACTGGCATAATTTTTTTATTATTCAACAATTAATCTTTTTATTCTTTTAGGCAACAATCTGTTTTTAGGCAACATTCCTTTAACCGCTCTTTTTAAAACCTTAACCGGGTCTTTTGCAAATAATTCGCCTAAAGATTTTTCCTTAAGATGTCCGATATAACCTGTATGATGCTTGTAAATTTTATTTTTTAGTTTTTTTGCGTCAATGCTAAGTTTTTCAATGTTTTTAACAGTAACTTTAAAATTTAAATCCAAGCGCGGCTGATACTGAGGAACTTTTTTCCCTTGCAAAATTATCGCTATCTCTGAAGCTAATCTTCCTAATTTTTTTCCTGTTGCATCAATAGTATAATTGGTCATAACAAGTTAAAGCTTGATATTAAACAAATTCAATAATGGCTAATTTAGCGCCGTCTTTTTGTCTTGGTTTGCCGCTTTTTATGATTCGTAAATAGCCGCCTTTTCTGTCTTTATATTTTGGAGCAATTTCATAAAAAATTTTTTGGGCGGATTTTTTTGGCAACCACGCTAGAAGAATCCTTAAGGTACTCAGATTATTTTTTTTGGCTAAAGTTATTAATTTTTCAACTATTGATTTTATCTCTTTTGCTTTTGCCTCTGTTGTCTCCATTTTCCCTCTGATAATCAGATTGCCGGCCAAAGCTTTTAAAAGGGCGTTACGTTGCCCTTTTATCCGATGAAATTTCCTGTTTTTTCTTAAATGACGCATATACCGAGTTAATTGATAAATCTTTACTTTTTCTTACTGGTTTTTTTAGTTTTTTTAGGAGTTTCTTTTTTGGTTTCTTTAAACTTTTTTACTTCAACTTCTTTTATTTCAATTGTAGAAATTTTTTCAAGATGTCCTTTCAAAATATCAATTGATTCTTTTAAGGCTAAGGATGGCGTAATAGTGCCATCAGTATCAACAAAAATTTTTAAGCGGTTATAGTCTGTTCTTTCTCCAACGCGCATATCTTCAACGGTAAAATTAACATTGGTAATCGGAGTAAAAATCGCATCTATCGCAATCATTCCGACCGGTAATTTCTCGGTCTTCCTTTCTTCAGCCGGGACATAACCCAACCCTTTTTCAACGACCAATTCCATTTCTAAGGTTATATTTTTAGCGGTTAAAGTGGCGATTGGAGCATTCGGATTTATAATTTCAACTTCAGAATTTGCTTTAATATCTCCAGCTTTTACAGTTTTCTCGCCTTTTACTTTTAAAATCAAAGCTTGCGGTTCGTCGGTATGCATTCTAAAACGAATCCTTTTAAGATTTAAAGCTATTGTGACCGCGTCTTCCATTACGCCTTCTATACCGGTAAATTCATGACTCACACCTTTAATTTTTACTTTAGTGACGGCACTTCCTTTAAGCGATGAAAGGAGAATCCGACGTAAAGCGTTGCCCAAAGTGATACCGTATCCCCGATAAAGACCTTCAATTTCAAAAACGCCTTTCTGGCTGCTTTCAGAAACGGTCTTAATTTTTATTGAATCTAAAATAAAATTATTATTCATAGTCTATCTTGAATAATAATCTATTACCAAATTAATATCAAATGAGCCCTCGATATCCGAAGGAAAAGCCAAAACCCTACCTTCTATTTTTTCTTTATCCAGAGCCAACCAAACCGGCGTTTGGTAATTTTTTAAATTATTTTGGATTTCTTTAAATATAGTTAAATCTTTGGATTGCGGCCTGATAGTTATTAAATCTCCAATTTTAACTTTATATGAAGAAGTGTAAATTTTTTTGCCGTTAACAAGAATATGGCCGTGCGAAACTAATTGTCTGGCAATCCGTCGTGAAAAAGTCCATCCCAATTTAGAAACTACATTATCCAATCTAGTTTCTAATTCTCTAAGAATAAAATCTCTGATGTTCCCCGTTTTTCCTAAGGCTTTGTGAAAAATTGTCTTTATTTGTCTTTCATTCAAACCATAGCTGAATTTTATTTTTTGTTTTTCTGAAAGCTGACGACCATATTCAGAAGGTCGTCTTCTTGCTTTTCCATGAACTCCTGGTCGAGAAGGACGTCTTGTTAGAGCGCATTTTGGAGAATTACAACGCTCCCCTTTTAAAAAAAGTTTTACTCCTAAGGCTCTTTCTTTCTTTTCCTTTACTGATTTCATAATTTAATTACACTCTTCTTACTTTTTTGGGCCTAGGGCCGTTATGAGGAACCGATGTCATGTCTTTTATTGAAGAGATATTGAATCCGCCACCCGCAATTGACCTAATAGCAGCATCACGACCGCTACCAATGCCTTTAACGATTATTTCAATTGTGGCAGGATTGAATTGTCTTATTTTTTCATTAATCATTTCAGCCACTTTGGAAGCGGCGAATGGAGTTGATTTTTTAGGCCCAGAAAAACCTATAGACCCAGCTGAGGACCAGCCTAAAATATTTCCATCTTTGTCAGCAATGGTAATCATCGTGTTGTTATAAGACGCATTAATATAAAGCCGACAGCTCTCTATTTTCTTTTCTGTCTTAATTGCCATTTTAGCCGCTCGAACGGTATCAATGACTTCTTTCTCTTTTAAAATCTGCTCTTCAGTTTGTTTGACAACTTTTTTCTTACCCATAAAATTATTTACTTAAGCTCTAGTTTTCTTTTACCGCTGCTGACCGTTTTTCTAGTGTTGCCTCTCACGGTTCTGGAATTAGTTTTGGTCCGTTGTCCTCTCGTTGGCAAGCCTCTTAAATGCCTGTGTCCTCTATAGGAGTTAATGTCTTTAAGCCGGGTTATATTGCTTCTGATAATTTGCCGCAATTCTCCCTCAATTTTAATGCCTCGAGAAGCAATCTCTTGAGTAATTCTGTTGATTTCTTCGGGCGTTAAATCTTTGGCTCTTTTAGCTCCGTCTACTTTTGCTTCTTTCAAAATTTCATTGGCTAAATATCGGCCAATCCCGTAAAGATAAGCTAAAGCAACTTCTATTCTTTTTTGGTCTGGAATATTAATACCGGCTAATCGCATAATTATCCTTGTCTTTGTTTATGTTTGGGATTTTTTTTGCAAATCACAAAAACCCGACCTTGACGTCGAACAACTTTACAATTTTTACAAATTTTTTTAACTGATGCTCTAACCTTCATAACTAACAAAATTAATGCCGAGCGAATAAAGCTGTGTTTATTGCTCGGCTTAGATTATTTTATAATTTATAGTGAGCGAAATGCTCAATATATCGGGCGTATCGCCCGCTATTGCTAAAGCCTTTTTGTGATTCTCCCTCTTTTGCCGTCCGGACTTAATTCCATTAAAACTCTGTCGCCAGGTAAAACTTTAATATGATATATCCTCATTTTACCCGAAAGATAAGCCAAAATCTTTTCAGTATTTTGAAGTTCAACCGAAAAACTAGCGCCAGGTAAGGATTCTAAAATAATTCCTTCAACTTTATCTTTCATAAAGACTAAAATAAATAATAAGGCAAAAGCTTCTAAAAGTCAAATCCATTAGGAAAATAAAGCATTATTCTATTATTCTATGATTAGTTTTATTTTATTTACGTCGTTGGGCGTTTTTCTAACCCAAAATGGCCATAAATAAACTCTCGCTTTATCAACGTTCGTTTGAGAAAAAAGCAATGTTTTCAATTCAAGTTCGTTTTTATTGATAATTTCTTGTTTAAGTTCATTTGTGTTGATGGGCGGCCGAAATAATCCTTGAAAATTAACCGATGAATTAAGAGTTCCTTTTTTGAAATCGCTGACGGTATTGCTATAAGAAATTTCATAACTGTTCAATTTGAAATCGCCGCCTAATTTTTCTTTGGCTAAAGCGGTAAAAATACTCAAAATGTCATCTTGATGAAAAATAATCAAAGAACTTTCCGCTTCAATGAAAATAGAGAAATTTCCTTGGCTGTCCACCTCTTTATTTATTTCTTCTTTTAAAATATTAAACTGACTAGCTCCGTCAATTTTTTTGAAATCTTGAGGGACTTGTGTATAGAAGAAAGCGTTAAAATAATCTTGTAGAGATTTTTCAGCGTTCTCTTTGGCTTTTTTAAGGTCATCGTCTGTTGGGACGGGCACTTCTCCGATAAAACCGCCAGTCATTGAACTTTCCGACTTCGCATAAAATCCTTGATATTTATCCGACCCTTGGAACCCGGGAATCGTAAAGTGATCAACCGGCCCGATATTATATTCTTGACCAGCTTTATCGGCGATGACCTCAGCTTTAATATTTGACGAAACTATTTTCCCTTCAATGATTTTGGCGCCCGGAACAATTATAGTTTTCTTTAAATGGAAAACTTTACCGTCAGGCGTTAAAAGTCTAGTATTGGCTATTAAAGTTTGGCTATCCGAACTGTAAGTATTATAGATAGCAACTTCTCCTTGAGTTTTATTTTCAACATTTTTTTTGCCGGTGGCCGGAAAAGAAAAAGTATTATTTTTTACCTGAGAAAATATTTCCGCTGGTATCTGTTTATTTAAAATGTCTACATTGCCCGTATCTTTAATTGCCGATATTTGTTCAACTAAGTTTAAGGGAACTTTTTTGGTGGTAATATTAATTTCAGCCTTGGGCAAAACCCAAAACATCAAATAAACCAAAAGAGCTAAAACGATTAAAAATAAAATGAATTTCCATGAAACCCTGCGTTTTCTTTTTTCAACAATTTTCTTAACAACTGGCGCTTTAGGAGCTTGAACTTTGGGGCTCTTAGGTTTTTCTCTTATTTCTTCTTTAATTTCCCATTTAATTTCCTGAATAACTTCAGTTTTTTTAACCGGCCGGACAATATCAACCATTTTTATTTTTTTAGTCGGTTCTTTAATCATGGAATTAACCAACGCATTCTCCTTCTCGCTAATTTATTAATCAAATCTTCTTGAGGAGTAAAATATGACTCAAGAAGCGCGGCTAAGCTGTATAAATTTTTGTACCAAGAATAATCGGCTTTTAAGTTAAAATTAAAAGCTTCTAAAAGTTTTTTAACGTTAATCGGAATTAACGACTTAGCCGCCATATTCTTAATTTTTAAATCTTTAACCAAAGAAGGTTCCAAATTAATTACCAAACATTTAACTTTGGTTTTCTGCTCTATTATTTCTAAGCCCTTATTCAATAAAGCTAACTCTTTTTTCAGAAAAAAATTAAGTTTTCTACTGAATAAAAAAGAAGTCTTATTTTCAAGATAACGCATTAAAATTAATTTGGCAACTTTAGGAGACACGGCTAAATCTTTGGCTAAAGTCAAATAAAGATTATTTTTCCCCCATTTAAAGCTGTCAAAATAATTAATTTTCCCTTCTTTTGTCCTTAAAAACACATCTGTTTTATCAACGCCGATTTCAGCAAATAAAAACGATTTTTTAAGATAACGGGAAATCAAATGAGTCAAAGCCGAGCCGCCCTCGGCAATAAACACCGCCTGGGCTCGGTTAGGCAAAAAAGAAATTAATTCTTTCAGAAAATCGCGGTAGCAAAAAGTCTCGCTAATATAAAAATCCATTTTTTTGCCTTTTTCTCTAAAAAGATCCAGAACCGAATTTTTATCAAGCAGAATATTATAGATTCTGACATCGCAAATTAGCGTTTCAAATTCCGAGATTTTCAAACGGCTGCTGGCGTATTTTCTGGTGGGACCGAAGAAATTAAAAATCGCCTGAGAAATTAAATTTTCAAGGTCAGCTTCGGTAAGCATCTCGTCGGGATTGCCGCGCGGAATAATAACTGATTCAAAATTAGTCACCGACAAATTGGAATCAAAATTAAAAATTACTTTAAAATTATTCGGATAAAAAACGCCGGAGAAAATTTTTCTCAGATACCGCTTAATTTTCGGCGGGAATGTTTTAAAAGAAAAATCCTCTGTTAATTCTTTCTCAAAAATCTTTTTTATTTCCAAATCTTTATTGATAAAATCAGCCTGGAGAACGACTATTTCCAATTTATTCC
>CAZYZO010000018.1:0-1488 GCA_964651905.1 uncultured Candidatus Saccharibacteria bacterium
TCCAAAAATAATATAAATAAAATTGAACAAACAAAAATGTTAATAAATAAAATTAATCCGGAAATAGGATTTGGGGTGAGATTATCAGAAAACGCTGAATATTTTAATAACTCGGGATATAAAATCAAATTCACCCAAAATGAGAAACAACAGATAGTCGATTTGCTACAGAAATTAAAAGATGGGAATATTAATTATTATTACCAAAATATCAAACAGTATTTAAATAACAATGCCTACCCGAAGAATTTTAATTGTACCGCAGGAAAAACAAGTTTTTATGTTACGCCAGAGGGTATGTTGACTATTTGTGCAAAATACTTACACGAGTTTGAGCTTGGAGATTTAAAAATGAACAGTATTAAACAAATACTAAGTTCAAAGCGCATTATTAATTTTATTTCAAAGAGTTGCGGCGGTTGCTTAGACCCTTGTCAACATAGCTGGAGCAATAATAAATTAGCAATTTAAAAGACTTATGCAAACTAAAAATATCTGCATTATTGGTGCCGGACTAATGGGTGAGACACATCTTGATATTTATAAAAAAATTGGAGTGGGAGGAAACATTATTTTAATTGATAAAGACCAAAAGCGCCTAGAAGAAATTGCCAATAAATATTCAGTTAGTTTTTCACCAAATTTTGAAGAAGCGAATAAACGGAATAGTGTTGATATTTGCGATATTTGTGTCCCGACTAAATATCATATTCAGTTTATTAAAAAGGCGATTAATGCAAATGTAAATATACTTGTAGAAAAACCAGCTGTATTAAATTATAAAGAGACAAATGAGTTGAGGAACCTATTATTTAATTATCATAAGGTATTTATGTGTGCATTCGTGGAACGATATTTTGAGCCATACATATTGGCTAAACAATTTAGCCAAAGCGGTACGTTAATCTCTTTTTTATTTGAGAGATTTAGCGAAAAACCGAAAAAAGGCATTTGGTATACAGATCGACGACTTTCAGGAGGAGTTTTATTGGACATTGGAGTACACGATATAGATTTTTTCTGTAATATTTGTATGCCGAAGAAAAAAGAAGTTTATGCTTTCAATAACAATGGCAGAATAAGCACAATATTAAACGGAAGCGTTAACGGTATTTTTAACTGTGGATGGATACTACCCATAATAAATAAGGTCGGTTTTTATAATACTTTTGAATTAATTACGGATCGAGGAATTTTCGTTTATGATTCCATGACAAATTCGATATGTAAAAACGGAGAAATAACAAAGATAAACGAAGACCGATATCCACAAGCCTACAGAAGAGAGATCGAAACTTTCTTAAGTCGAGTTGATCACTTCAAGCCTGAAGACAACGAAAATGAGTTAAATTTGATTCAAAGAACAATGGAAATTATTGACAAGGCATTAAAATTTATTAATTAATTGTTTAACATGAAAGAAAAAATTGCGCTCTTTGGCGGAACTAGGGTCAGAAATAAACAAGATAAACAACGATTTACAATCGG
>CAZYZO010000018.1:1498-5409 GCA_964651905.1 uncultured Candidatus Saccharibacteria bacterium
TGGCAAGAAAAAAAGGCAGTAATGAAAATTTTTGAAACTAGCGTATTATCATGTTTTCGGGGCGGGATGTATGTCAGAAAGTTTGAAAAAGAATTTGCCAACTTTTGCGATTGTAAATTCGGATTGGCAACAACTTCGGGTACAACAGCGTTGCATACCGCACTAGCCGCATTAAATTTAAAGCCAGAAGATGAAGTTATTGTGCCAGCTTTAACTTTTGTTTCAACCGCTTCGATAGTACTTCAAGAAAACGCAAAAGTCGTATTTGCAGATATTGACGAAACTTATAATATAGATCCAAAAGACATTGAAAAAAAAATAACAAAAAATACCAAAGTGATCATTGCAGTGCACTTATTCGGACATCCAGCAAATATGCCAAGACTCCAGGAAATTGCCAATAAACACTCGTTATTTCTCATTGAAGATTGTAGTCAAGCTCACGGAGCGACAGTTAACGGACAGAAAGTCGGATCCTTAGGTGATTTCGGATGTTTCAGTTTTTTTCAGACAAAAAATATGACATGTGGGGAAGGCGGGATGGTTACCACGAATAATAAAGAAATGTATATTAAGGCAAAACTTAAAAGGGAGCATGGATCGTCGGAAATTCCGGGAGGTACATGGTATAACTACCAAGAGCTTGGTTTTAACTACAATATGACGGAGATACAAGGAGCAATTGGGTTGACACAACTAAAACGGTTACCTGGATTTAACAAAAAAAGATTTGCTCACGCTAAGCTCTATCAAAGGTTGTTAAAAGGAACGCCAGTAACTACACCCATAACACACAAAGGTTTCAGAAGTGCTTTTCATAATTTACCTATTTTATTACCAGAAAAGTTAATTAGAAAAAGAGATTTAATCGTTGATGCAATCAAGGCAGAAGGCGTTTGGGTTGATGTTTGCTACCCAATACCTTTATACAAAACACAATTGTTTATTAAGCGGGGAATAAAAGGACGCTGTCCTAAAACAGAAAGTTTTACATCGAGAGTGATTACCGCTTTCACGGACCCCTTACTATCCATTGATTATATTGAAGATACCTGTAAGGCGATTATTAAGTGTGTAAATTATTTTTTAAATGAAGAATAGGTCCAAAAAGAAAAAAATTGTAGTTGTTGCTGCTCATTCGGATGATGCCGCCTTTTGTCTAGGAGGATACTTATCAGAATTTGACGGCGAAAAAAAAATCATCAATGTATTTTCCACGTGCGTTTGTTCAATAATAAAAGAGTTGAAAACGCCGGAAGAAATAACTTATGTGAATAATCGGGAAGAAGAACAGTTTGCAAAAAAAATTGGGGCGAGACTAAAGTTTCTAAAAGAAAATGAGGTACTTCTGCGCGGTTATTTATATTGGAAAGGAAAAGTCATTAAAAATATAGACAAAGAGTTAATTATGAGAGTTAGTAAAAAAATAGAAAAAGAAATATTAAAAGCTAATGAAGCTTATTTCCCAATCAGTATTGGTGATCATATTGATCATAAAATTCTATTTATTATTGGACAAAAATTGGCAAAAAAAGGATATCCGATATTGTTTTATGAAGATTTACCTTATGCTTGGGAAATCAGTAGTAATAAATTAAAACTCTATCTTAAAAATTTCAGCCATTGCCAATTAATCGACATTAGCAGATCAGTCGAGAAAAAAATAGAGTTTTGTGCTATATATAGAACTCAATATGACGGTGATTATTTAAAGATACTAAAGGATTATGCTAATAAATTAAATCCGGAAAAACCAAATAACTATTTTGAGAGGGTTTGGAAGATTTAAATAAAAGTCTGACTTTTTTAAAAAATATTATCTTAGACAAAAAAATTAATCGTTTTACTACTGTCTTGTTTTTTTAATTCCCCTGACAGAGGAATATTTTAAAGAATAACTTTCGCGAAAACAAAAATCTCTCTTGAAATAGTCTGCCCAGGATGAAAAAAAACTATTGAATTGCGTGGAGTAATGTTCAACTTCAAGGATTTAAAACTATCTAGTTTTGGATTGATAAAGCTTTTTTCTTTAAAGCTAACCTCATGAATCTTTTCTAAAATTTTAAGGTGAAAAAACTGATTTTTAAATCTAAAGATTGGGAAAATAATTACTATTACCCCGTCTTTTTTGACTATCTTGTTAAATTCCGCAAAGGCATCTATATATAAGAGAGCAAGTCGTGCTATTTCTTCCTTCATTTGACGAGAAGAGAAATATTTTGCCTTTGGAGATCCCAAGTAAGGTTCGGTAACAATCGCATCAACACTATTTATAGGTAATTTGGAAGATAAAGAGCGTACATCATTTTTAAAAAATCTGATTTTGTAATCATTTTTGTTAAGAGAATATTTTTTAAATAGCCAATCAAGATTTTCTTTTGTTGAGCTAATTGCTTTTTCTTCTAAATCAGTACCAATGATATTTTTATAACCTAGTAAAACAAGCTCTTGGAGAAAAGTTCCACTTCCACAAAATGGATCAAGAAAAACTTGGTTTTTATCCTTACCAGCAAGATTAATCATCATTTTTGCCAACTTTGGGGGAATCATGCCTGATTTAGCATCCCTTCTTGGTCGGCCATAATCGCGAAAACTATAGCTTTTGTAATCTTGAAGGACAAGAGTCTTCCCTATATAAATATCTCTATTACCAGTAACTATAATTAACTCAAATCCACGAAACAAAAACCTCTTTTTATCTATTAAGAAACTGGGAATTTTTCTTTCTCCTATATGTAAGTATTTTATGTCTAATTTTTTCTTGATAATTCGTGCTATTTTTGGAACAAAAGACCAAATTTTGTTAAGAGTTTTGAATTTTTCTCCTCCATTATAAACGCTGATTCCAAAACGAAAATTCACATTTTTACCAATTAAGAAAAACTCTTTAAATTTCTTTGTAGTGACTTCATTAAGGAAATTGCGAGGAAAGTCTTTCGGGGAATATTTGTCAAAAACTTGACCTATTTTGACTACACCTCCCAATTCAAACATAAATCTTTCAACTTCTAATTTGTCTTCACTCTCAATAAGTAGAATCTCTTCCGATGCCTCTAATATCTTAAAATCAATACAATTTTTAAGGAGAAGATTAATGATATCTATCTTACAAAGAGAATAGTTTGTACCTAAAACAAAATAATATTGATACTTTTTATCTTCCATGACCTTTTTATTTTCTCATAAAAAAGATTTTTTTACAAAAAAGTCTCTAGAAAATGGCAAACAAGAGAGAACCAACTAAAATTTTCCCGAATTGTCAATTATAATAGAACTAGGAGTCCGTGCCGAAAGGTACGGACTTTTTTTGATATAATACAAATTGTGATCAATAAAAAATCAAAAATTAAACACACTATTGGCATTGATGAGGTCGGAAGAGGGCCTTTAGCCGGGCCAGTCGCAGTATGCGCATTGGCTTTAAATAAAAAATCATCATTAATAGCTTATAGTTCAAAATTGCCTCTTAGGGATTCAAAAAAAATGATGCCCCGACAGCGAGAAAAATGGTTTAATTGGATAAAAGAAAATAAAGTTCCTTATGCGGTTTGTTTAGTCTCACCAAAAACCATTGATAAAATAAACATTTCTAACGCGGCAAATTTAGCAGCCGCCAGAGCTTTTGAACGTTTAATTAAAAATACAGAATTAAAAATTAAGAATTGTAAAATTTATTTGGATGGGGGATTATATCTAAATAAATCAAAAATCATCCCGACAAGGTCGGGACAAAAATCAAAATTAGCGAAAACAATCATTAGGGGAGATAAAAAAATAAAAGCGATTATGCTGGCATCAATTGTGGCGAAAGTAAATCGCGATGAGTTGATGAAAAAACTTTCCAAAAAATATCCCAAATATTCATTTCATAAAAATAAAGGTTATGGGACTAAAGCGCATTTTAAATCAAT
>CAZYZO010000018.1:5509-11145 GCA_964651905.1 uncultured Candidatus Saccharibacteria bacterium
TTGACATGAAAAATTATTTTGCTAAAATACTATGGTTATGGATATTAAACCATTATCAAATCATATCTTTATAGAACCAATAGAAGAAACAAAAACAACCAAAACAGGCATTGTTTTGCCGGAAACCGCTGATAAAGAAAAACCGATTAAAGGTAAAATTTTTGCCATTGGTCCAGGCAAAAAAAATGATAAAGACGAAATCATAAAAATGTCCGTAGAAATAGGGGATATTGTTTTATTTAAAAAATACGGACCCGATGAAATTGAAATTGACGGAAAAAAATATTTGGTCGGCGATGAAGACGATATTTTAGCGATTTTAGAATAAAAATGGCCAAACAACTTTTATTTAATGGAAAAGCGCGGGAAGCGTTAAAAAGGGGAATTGATAAATTAGCCGAAGCGGTAAAGATGACCTTGGGTCCGGGCGGCCGAGCCGTAGTTATTGAAAAAGGCTACGGTGCGCCGCAGGTGACGTTTGACGGCGTTACGGTTGCTAAAGAAATTGAATTACAGGAAAAATATGAAAATTTAGGCGCGGAGTTTATCAAACAAGCCGCCGAAAAAACCAATGATAACGTCGGCGACGGAACAACCACTTCGGTTGTTTTGGCGCAGGCGATGATTGACGAAGGAGAAAAATTGATTAGTGAAAAAGGATTTAACGTTATTCAGCTTGCCGAAGAACTGAAAAAAGCGAGCGAAGTGATTATAAAAAATCTTGAAAGTCAGAGAGAATTGATTAACGAAAATAAAAAAATAGAAGAAGTGGCGACCTTAGCGGCTAAAGATAAAGAAATCGGGAAATTGATTGCCGAAGTGATGGGAAAAATCACCAAAGAGGGCGCGGTCACGGTTGAAGACGCCAATACCATAGGAAGTTCTCATGAAATTGTTGAAGGAATGCAATTTGACCGCGGCTATATTTCTCCTTATATGATAACTAACCCCGAGCGAATGGAAGCCATAATAGAAGACCCATATATTTTAGTTACTGATAAAAAAATCTCCGCCATTAACGAACTTTTACCGTTATTAGAAAAAGTTATTAAAGATAATAAAAAAGAACTTGTGATTATTGCCGAAGATGTTGACGGCGAAGCGTTAGCCACTTTAATTGTCAATAAACTCAAAGGCATTTTTAATGTTTTAGCGGTTAAAGCGCCTGGTTTTGGCGACAGGAAAAAAGAGATATTGGAAGATATCGCAATTGTCACCGGCGCCAATTTTATTTCCGAGGATTTGGGCAAAAAATTTGAAAACGTTGAACTTACGGATTTAGGCCATGCTCATCGGGTTGTTTCGGATAAAGATAATACTATTATTGTTGGCGGAAAAGGGGATAAAAAGGCTGTTGATGACAGAATTGCTCAGCTTAAAAATCAGATTAAAAAGAGCGATTCGGAATTTGATAAAGAAAAATTACAGGAGCGGCTCGGTAAACTTTCCGGCGGCGTGGCAGTCATCAAGATCGGCGCTCCGACCGAATCAGCTCAAAAAGAATTAAAACAAAGAGTGGAAGATGCGGTATCGGCAACACGCGCGGCGATGGAAGAAGGAATTGTTCCCGGCGGCGGTATAGCGCTTTTTAATATAACACTGAAAGCTGAAAACATAAGTCGAGAAAGTCCTCCGGTTGTTTTAGCGGCTCATTCCATTTTAAGCCGGGCGCTGGAAGCTCCCTTGGCCGCAATTATTATAAATAGCGGCGTATCCGTTCCTTCTATAATAAAAGAATTAAAAACTCAGGGGAAAGATAATTGGCTTGGTTTTAATGCTATTACGAAAAATATCGTTAATCTTAAAGAAGACGGCGTGATTGACCCGTTGAAAGTTGTGAAAACCGCTTTTATTAACGCGGTCTCGGTAGCCAGCAATTATTTAGTGGTCGGTGCGGCCATCACCGATATCCCGGAAAAGAAAGAAAAACCTAATCATCCTTTGCCGGAAGAATACTAAAAACTAATATTTAGTAATTAGTAAAAAGCGACGGGGTGAAACGCCGCTATATTAATTATCAAATTTTTGGTATACTAATAGCGGTCGAACTTAATTAAATAAAATAAAGTTAAAAACATCAATGACTTACACAATTTTGGCGATAATAGTTGTTTTAATCCTTTGGTTTGTCTTTGTTTATAACAGATTAATAGTAAGAAGAAATAGGGTTAGAGAAGCTTGGTCTGATATAGACGTTCAATTAAAAAGAAGATATGATTTAATTCCCAATTTGATGGAGGCAGTTAAAGGTTATATGGCTCATGAAAAAGGCGTTTTTGAGAAAGTTACCGAAGCGCGAACCAAAGCCATAGGAGCAGGGAGTAAATCGGAAAAAGCCGGAGCGGAAAATGCTTTAAGTAATACTTTAAAAACTCTTTTCGCCGTAGCGGAAAATTATCCCGAACTTAAAGCCAATGCGAATTTTTTGGATTTACAAAGAGAATTAGCTGATACAGAAAATAAAATTCAAGCTGCCCGGAGATTTTATAATGGTGTTGCGATGGAATTAAATAATGCAATTCAAGTTTTTCCGACCAATATGATTGCTGGTATGTTTGGTTTCAAAAAAGAAGAATTTTTCGGTTTACAAAACGAAATAGAAAAAGAACCGGTAAAAGTAAAGTTTTAAATGACTCTTTATTCCCAAAAAGATTCCAATATCCGTAGAACTTGGGTGCTTCTTACGTTATTTCTTGTTTTGATTATTGGTTTGGGTTGGATTTTTTCTCAGGTCTATCAAAATGCCGCCATTCTTTATTTTGCGGTCGGTTTCAGTATTTTAGTTAATTTTTCAGCTTATTGGCATTCTGACAAGGTTGTTTTAATGATGACGAAAGCCAAACCGATTTCAAAAGAAAATGCGCCAGAGCTTTATAATATTGTTGAAAACTTGACGATTACCGCCGGTTTACCAATGCCGAAAATTTATATTGTCCATGAGCAAGCACCGAATGCTTTTGCGACCGGTCGGAATCCGAAAAATAGTGTGATAGCGGTAACTGAAGGACTTTTACAAAGACTTGACAGAACCGAACTTGAAGGAGTGATCGCTCATGAAATGTCTCATATCGGCAACCGAGATATGCTTTTAGGGACGGTGATTGTTGTTTTAGCCGGTTTTATCGCTATGGCTTCTAATATTTTTTTAAGAAGTTTGCTATGGGGCGGAGGCAGAAGGCGAGGAAATGATAAGAAGGCAGGAATAATCTTTTTGATAATTGGAGTTATTGGGGCAATTTTAGCGCCAATTGCTGCGGCCATAATTCAGTTAGCAATTTCAAGGAAAAGAGAATTTTTAGCGGATTCCTCGGGTGCATTGCTTACCAGATATCCCGAAGGATTAATTAACGCTTTAATAAAAATTTCTTCAGATAAAACTCCGATGCGGGTAGCGAACACCGCGACCGCCCATTTGTGGCTAGCTGACCCATTTAAAGGCCAAAAGAAAGCTTCTTGGTTTCAGCGTTTATTTCTGACTCATCCTCCTATTGAGGAACGCATTAAAGCATTAAAAGGATTGGCAATTTAAATATATGACCCATCTCGGAGCACATAAATAATTATGTGTTCGACCGCGTACATAAATAAATTTATGTGCGCTGGCGCCAATAGAAGATAGAATAAAATCGTTGCAAGGAATAAAAATATAATTTTTGGTGAGGTGGCTGAGTGGCTTAAAGCGCTTGCTTGGAGAGCAAGTGTACAGGAAACTGTACCGTGGGTTCAAATCCCACCCTCACCGCAAAGATGAAAAGCGGGTGCGGAGCGGGCCCCGCTTGAGAATCTCTCACCCTCCGCAGTAAATATTTAGTATCGGAAGACCCAAGCGTCTATGAACTACGAAATAAAATTAAAGAGAAATGGTGGTACTGGTGTTTCAGAAAGTGAGCTCTTGGGTGACTTGAGAGCAGTAAGTAAAAAACTAAGAAAGCGTTCTTTTTCAATGCAAGAATATAATAAGGTCGGCAATTTCCATAGTAGCACCTATAAAAGGAAGATTGGCTGGAATAAAGCACTAGAAAAAGCGGGATTAGAAATGCTTAAAAGAGGCAATGATACCGTCACCGCTGAAATGCTTTTTAAAAACTTATCAGTAGTCTGGGAACGAATCGGTAAGCAGCCGAGTCAGGGAAATTTGGATGATAAACGTATTTCTGAATTTAGTTCTGGATATTACAAAAAAGAATTTGAAACCTACAACAACGCCTTGCTATTGTTCACTAGGTGGGCTAATAAAGAAAAGACAAAGCCGAGTACTATAAAAAACAAGAGGTCTCGCATACCTAAGCATAAAACTCACCGCAACGTAAGTGTTCGACTACGGTATTTGGTTATGAAACGAGACCACTTTAAATGTCAGGCTGAGTGGCACATAAAAAGCACCCCCCGTTCTCCAGCAGAAGATCCCAACGTTATTCTTGAAATTGATCATAAAAAAGCATGGTCAAAAGGTGGAGAAACGGTTTTAGAGAATTTACGAACCTTATGTTCTGAATGTAATAAGGCAAAGAGCAATTTGTAATCTGACCCACAGGCTTCAAAACTACCTTCTGGTCTGACGCCTCGGAAAGCATTATACCGCCTTTTATTCACGGGAACTTAACCTTGAATGTCTCATTTTCAAAATAGACCCCGATCGAGACACCTTGGATGAGCTTCTGGAATGACCCTCAAAAAAGCTTTATACTGATTGCATAAACAAAGTTCTAGACCGATACACACCGCAGACAACATTTTTTATCGAGAGACCGAGAGGTATAACAACGAAGTTGAGATAAGTAGAATATCTTTATATAATTTCTATATATGAATAACAAAGGATTCGCTCCAATAATAGCGATTATCATTGCTGTTGTTATTATTGCTGGTGGAGTTGGTAGTTATCTTTATATTAAAATTAAGAATAAATCATCAGTATTATCTCCATCAAATATTTCAACATCTACAGGACAAAACAATTTGATTGCAACATCAACTTCTGCAACTACCACTCAATCTACCGTCATCTCGCCCACAACTAAAACCTTGGATAAAGCCACAATGCAACTTCTTTCCTCAGTCTCAAGCGACTCATCTATATATACCTTTAATGGCACTACTACGCAGTTAGATTCTTTAGTGCCTGGAGACATAATTGTTTTTGGGGTTTCTAATAAAACTCCTTATGGAACGCTTCGAAAAGTCCAGTTGGTCACTAAAGTCGGCGTAGGGGCAGGTATTCAAGTCAAGATTCAAACAACACAGGCAACCCTTGAAGAAGCAGTGCCAAAAGGTTCATTCGAAGCCTCGGGGACACTCACGCCAGCAAATGTTACAAAAATAGTAATTTATCTTAATAAAGATGGAACACTCAAAGACAGCGTCACTGGTTTGAAGTTCCATGCAGATGACCTCACTAACAGCCAAATTCAACTGACTGTGACGCAGACTTCAACTGGCAATAGCCAAAAAACTACACTTACTTTAGGAAATAAAGTAATATTATTCGGTCATACTTTGACATTGACAAATATCTCTAAAATTGCAGTAGGGACTATTCAAAATGCAACAATCGAAATAACAACCAATCAATAATTAGCCCTAACGTCGTCCAGCCAGCGGACAGCCACAATAAATTAGTAGCCCAAATTTTTAAT
>CAZYZO010000019.1:0-8893 GCA_964651905.1 uncultured Candidatus Saccharibacteria bacterium
AGCCTGTTAACAATATAATTTAATGCTTCCAAAATCTTATCAGGGCTTTGGAATCGCCATTTGCGATTATCTAAAGCGGTATTAACGCAAAAAGTACAGCGATAAGGACAGCCGCGACTGGTATTTAAAATCATTGAAGTAAATTTTAATGTTTCTGGTGACAGTAAATTATAATTCAAAATTGGTAAGTCATTAAGATTGATTAACTCTTTTTCCTGATTTCTAAAAATTTTATTATTTTTTTCATAAAATAGACCGGGAATATTTTCCAAATTACCTTTACCTTCAAAAAATTTTAATAATTTAGGAAAAGGGAGCTCTCCTTCGCCTTTAATCAAAAAGTCAACTAAGGGACTAGCAGCTACTTGTTCAGGGAAAAGAGTCGGGTGGATGCCGCCCCAAACTATCGGGATATTTTTATCGTAATTCTTGACTATTTTACTAATCTCCAAAGCGTTAGAAATCTGCGGTGTCATCACTGACAAACCAACACATAAAACATCATCATTCAATTCTTTTTTTAATATATCTAAGGGATTACCCTCTACTAAAAAATCAATTAATTTTACTCGATAGCCTTGTTCTACTAATAAAGTTCCGATAGTCAAAATACTGAGAGGATAACTTTTAGCATCAAAATCAACTTTATGAAATTTAGGATAAATGAGTAATATTTTATTTTTCATAAGGCCTAAATATCTTTTTTAGCTGTAATAACTAAAATTGATATGTATTTGGAGGTAATTTTAGATAATAAATAATAAAGAATATTTAAAATTTTCTTTTTAAAACTTTCTTTATAGCCAACCTCCAAAGAATACAAAAAGGCAATTTTATCAACTTTCCAGCCATTTTTTTGCAATAATTGCCCTAATGTTTTCCAATTAAAATAGCAGGTATGATCTTTATTGACCGTAGGTTCTGATTTACCAATTTTTTCTGTAATATTAAAAAGGTTAAAACAATTAGGAGTAGTGATAATAAGCTTACCATTCTTTTTTAAATTCCTGCTAGCTGATTTTAAAAATAATCCTGGATTAGATAAATGCTCAATCAGATCTCCGGAAAAAATAATATCGAATTTTTCATCAAAATTAAAATTTTCTGCGCTGGCCTTTTGATAGTTGTCTTTATTGTTCAACTTTTCTATATCAAAATCCAGGTCAATGCCATAAACTTTTTTTGAACGGTTTAAAAGCAAATTATGAACCCAATTTTTATCATCAATATTAACCCCCTGTCCCCAGAACCCGACATCCAAGACAACATCATCATCGTTTATTAATTCCTTTATTAATTCACTCTTATTTTTATAAGTTTTATACTTGATTTTTCCCATATTGGTCAATGATTTTATTTACCAAATTATCCAAATTATGATTCCTAGCTACTTTATCTCTTGATTGCCAGCCGATAGTTTCTCTTTCTTCTAATGGTAGGTTTATCAGATTAATAATTTTTTGAGCCAAATCTTGAAGATTTTTTTTCTGGAAAATTAATCTTCGATCATTAAGAAAATCAATAAAAGCATCATTACAAGTTAAGACCAATCTCTGACAAGCCATCGCCTCTAAGACAGCTTTATCCATACTGCCAGTTTGACTTAAATTAATAAATAAATCACAGTTTTGATAATAAGGCAATATCTGATTATGAGACACTGGACCTAAAAATTTAATATAATTTTCCAAATTTTTATCTTTAACTAATTTTCTTAATATTTTAAAATATTCCTGCTGTGATTCTAATCCAGGAGCACCAATAATTTCTGTTTCTAAATTTTTAATTCTTTTTTTATTAACTAAAACATTTATAGACTCTATTAACGTCTGATAATCTTTTGTTGGGGAAATTCGACCAACAGAAATAATTTTGAATTTTCCCCGGGATTCTTCATTTGCTTTTGGTTCGTTCGAAATGACAGGCTTGAAATAATCTATATCGATGCCTTGTCCAACTACCTCAATTTTTTTTCTGTTTTTTAATCGACAGCCCTTATCTGAAGAGGTCAAAATTTTATCAGCCAGGAAATTAACCATATACAATTTCAAATTAATTATTCCGTGGGCATACCAAGTAATAACTTTTTTTCTAAATAACTTGGCAAGGGGAACAGTTAAAATAGTGTATTCTGGATTTTGATGACAAAAAACACCATCAACTTTTGATAAAACTTTTAACAACTTGAATTGTAAAACAAAAATTTTGAAAAATTTATTATCAGGCAAGGAAATTATTTCAATATTTTCTGGTAAATCCCTTTGACTACTTTCTTGCCAAGTAATAACATAAAGTTTTTCCAATTTTTCTCCTATTTTTCTTACCCAATTATAAGTAAAGCCGGCTGGTGAGGCATCTTGATAATCTACTTTTCTAGTAATCATTAAGAGGCGCATAAGTCTTGCCAAAATTTAATTATTTCTTCAATAATTTTTTCTTGATTAAATCTATCTTTAACCATTCGTCTTCCATTTTCCCCCATTTCTTTGGCTTTTTCCGGATTATTAAGCAAATATAAAACTTTTTTGGCCAGCGCTTTGCTGTCTCCAATTGGCACTAAAAAACCATTAATTCCATCTTTGACAATCTCTTGAGAACCAGTTGTTGCGGTGGCCACTATTGGCAATCCCGCAGCCATTGCCTCAATTAAAACTTTGCCAAAACTTTCATGCTTTGAAGATGAAACATAGACATCGGCTGTATGGTAATAATCAATTATTTTTTCTTGCTCAATCTTAGCTGTCGAAATTAAAATCAAATTTTCGTCAGCTCTTATTTTTTTCGGAAGATAAATATTGGCCCCTATCTGACAAAAAGCCAATTTTTTATAATCTTGATAAACTAACTCAACTGCCTTATATAAAGTAGGATAATCTTTAGAGGGATCCTGACGCCCAATATTAAGAATTACTTTTTTGTCCGGGTAACCTCCGTTTCGGAGACTTTTTACTTTTCCTTGGTCGAACTTCTCAAATTTTTCTAAATTAACTGGCGTGGGAATAACTCTGATTTTTTCTTCAGGGATACCTGCCTCCATTAACTTTTTTTTAATCCCTAAACTAACCACCTTAATGCCATCAGCTCGCTTGACTAAAAATTTACTTAACCAAAGTAAAATAAAATTGTACCATTTTTCTCTTAACCAATATTTATTCTGCCAAAAATCACCATGGAAGTGGATTAAAAAGGCGCAACCATATCTCTTTTTAATCAGATAAGCAACTAAACCAGTAATAAAGGGGTCTTGGCTTAAAACTAAATCCATCCGATAATTAACAAAAATTTGCCGGGTCAGCTGAAAGGCGTCAAAAAGAAAAAAAAGAGGATTTTTTGATGAACTAGGAAATATTTCTACTTGGTCTGATAGTTTTTTATGTTTCAGACCCAATTTTCGCGGCGAATGGGTAATTGAAATTATCTTTTCAACATATTGGCCATAAGCAATATTTCTCTGCTGAGCATCACCAAAATCAGGCGAATCCATGGCCAGGGTATAATCCAAATTAATGGTTAAAATTTTAAGATTGGTCTTTTTATTTAACATTTTTTAACTAAATTATGTGTCTTTCTCAAAAGTTTCCCTAAGATACCCTTTTCTCTAATAGCTATATCTGACAAATACTCTAAAAGATAAATATCCAACGGCCAAGAGAAAAACTTCTTTCTAATTCGCCACTCCAACCATTTATTAATCATCCCCAATTTAATACTTAAAAACTTAAAATACTCTCTAATTCTCCAGACATATTGAGCATCAACCCAAGGAGAAACAAATCTGTTTCTAAACCTATCTATTTTCCCCCATTCTTCTGTCTTGGCCGGTGGCTGAAAGCCTTTTTCAATACTAAATTGATAAAGTTCCGAACCAGGATAAGGCAAATAAGCCCCTAAGGTAAAACCGGCTCTCGGATGTATTTTATAAACTTGATACATTAAATCGATAGTTGAATTAAATTCTTCCTTGGTCTCGGTCGGTAAACCAACCATAGCTGAATAAGTCGCCTTTAAATCATTTTTAGCTAAAATTTTGGCTGTTTTAATAATATCGTCAGTGGTAATCTTTTTTTTAATCAACTCCAAAATTCGATTACTGCCCGATTCTAAGCCAATCAACAAGTCAAAGCTATTTGATCTCTTTAATTCCCGAGCTAACTTTTCATCAATAGCATCTATTCTTACTTCCGTATGACTAGGCAGATTAATTGTTTTCAATATCTGGAGAGACCTTTCTTTATCAACAAAGAAATTATCATCATAAAATTTTATTGCCTCAATTCTATATCTTTCTTTTAAAAAATTAATATCTTCAACAACGCTTTTTACTGACCAAGTTCGCCAGCGACTCTGGTTAAATTGATGATTGTAGCAAAAAGCGCAATTATGGGGACAACCACGACTAGTCTTATAAGCAATAACTCGCTGATACTTATCTAATTTAAAAATATATTTCTCTAAATCTACTAAACTAAAATCTAATCGGTATTGGTCAAGATTCTCAATAAAAGGTCTTCTCGGATTAATAATAATTTTTCCTTTGTCTTTATACCCTAAGCCTAAAACCTTCTCCCAAGATTGACTGTCTCTAAGTTTATCCGTAAATTCAGCTATTGTTTTTTCGCCCTCGCCAATAATAACATAATCAATATAATCAGATTCCAAGCACTGTTTTGGTAAAAGAGAAGGATGGATGCCGCCCCAAACAACAGGAATATCACTTTTAGCTTTTATCTTCTTAGACATTTCAGCACTATGTTCGGTCTGAATACCAGTCATTACTGACAAGCCAACGAAAAACGGACTCTTGCTAATAATATAATCTACTGTTTGGTCAATTTCTTTTTCATTGATATTAAGTAGCTCAATTTCAAATTCTCTTCTTTTCAAAGCGCTCCCTATAGCCAAAATTCCCAAAGGTAAAATTGCCTCTGAATGGTCTTTAGTATAATTTATTTGAACTAAAATTATCATTATCAAGATTGAAACCGGGTAATAAATTTACGAGCTAGTTTAAATTCTATGGGCCATTTGAAGAATTTTAGTTTCCATCTTAGCTGACAAAGCAAGATAAAAGGCAGTTTGAGTATTTTATTAGCTTTAACTGTTGAGCCAAGAGCGCTTTTAATCGTATGAGCACCAAATCGAACATAAGCCTCTAAGGACTCAACTAAATCAAGATTTTTTTGGACCCAAGGAAATTTACGCGGCGACAAAAAGTTTAACTCATCTTTAACTGCCTTAGCCCAATCAGTCAATGATTGAGGCGCTAGCCAACCACTGGCTAAGCATTCTTGATAAAGCATTGAGCCCGGATAAGGTCGAAATGCTTGGGGTCCTAAAATTTGAATTTGTGGACTAAGTTTAGTCAATTGGTCAATTATCTGAATAGTTTTGTCAATATCAGCTCGTTTCTCGCCGGGAAAACCAACCATAAAAGAATATTGGGGAATAATATCATATTTTAAGGTCTGCTTAGCTGAATAAATGATTTGACCTGGTTTAATCCCTTTATTAATTTTATTTAAAACTATTTCCGAACCCGACTCGCCGCCATAGGATAAAAGATAACAGCCGGATTCTTTTAAAAGGGCTAAAAAATCATCATCAATCATTTGGTCGTTAATATAATCTACTCGAACAGTTGTTTCCCAGGGGATATTTAATTTTCTCTCAATCATTCCTTGAATAATCTCTTTAGCCATTTGAATGTCGGTAAAAAAATTTTCATCCCAAAAACGCATTGGCTTATCTTTAAAATAGGAAAGTTGCTTAATTTCCTCTAAACCCTCTAAAATTCTCTCTGGAGAATAACCTCGCCAGAAATTATTAGTAACGGAATTAATGCAAAAAGCGCATTGATGAGGACAACCACGACTTGTGTGAGTAGGAATCAAAGAAATATTTTCTAAAATCTCTGGAGGTAATAAGGACCAATTAGCTAAAGGCAAATCAGTCATTTTTAAAAATGGTCTTTTATGATTAATAATCACTTTTTCTTTTTCTTTAAAAGCAATGCCAGAGATATTTTTTAAATCAGATTTATTGTCCATTGCCCGAACAATCTCTAATAAACTATCCTCTCCTTCGCCAAAAACAGCTATATCAATTAACGGATGAATAGCCACCTGCTCTGGAAAAAGAGTTGGTTGAACACCGCCCCAAACAATTGGTATTTGAGGATTAAAATCTTTAATTAGTTTTGATATCTTTAAAGCGGAGCTAACTTGCATCGTCATCACCGATAAACCAACCGAGTCAATATTAGGCAATTCAGCTTGAATCAATTCTAAATAATTTTTCTGGCGAATAGCATCAATAATTTTTGCCTCGATGCCCTGCTGGTCTAAATAGGAAGCCAAAGCCAAAAGACCAACTGAGATGCTGGTCTGATAATTAGCTTTAGAGATATTAAATGGTGGGTTAATTAACAAAACTCTAGGCATTTTATAAATTTCGAAAAACCTTTATTGTTTCTTCAACTAAATTCGGCCAGCTGAATCTTTTTAAGTCTTCTTTGGCTTGCCTGGTTAATTTTTCCGCCAAATCCGGATTATCCAGAATCGTTTCAATCGCTTTTATCCATTGTTCTTTATTTTTATAATCAACCAATGAGCCGGTTTGACCATCTTTGATTGTTTCTGGATTGCCGCCGGCCTTAGTGGTAATAATCGGTATTCCTACTTTCATCGCTTCTAAAAGACAATGAGACATGCCTTCATAATTAGTATTTAAAACAAATAAATCAGCTGTTTTCAAATGTTCCATAGTTTGTTGGCGGTTTAATTTGCCAGCAAAAAAAACTGAATTTTCTAAACTAAGTGATTGGGCTAAATTCTGTAGCTTATTTAATTCCTGGCCTTTGCCTACAACCACCAAATTAATCGCATCATATTTTTCAATCAAAGTCGGCATAATTTCAATTAAGGTATCAATTCCCTTCCAAGGCGTCAAACGGGCAATAGTTAAAAGAACTATACCTTGAAAACCATATTTTTTCTTCAGTTCTTCCTTACTAACTGCCAATTGTGTATCTAAAAAATCTACGGAATTGTAAATAACTTTGATTTTTTCTTTTGGCAGGCCGATTTTTTGCGCTAAATCTTGCAGAAAATGGCTGACAACAATAATTTTATTTGAATTGGTCAGTATTTTTTTTCTAATTTTTTTACGCAATTCTATTCGGCAAGAATATTTCTTTTCCTGAAACGTCATAATATCGTCGCTAATCCATTTTCGCGCCGAAGCCGTTTCCCAAGCAGAATCGCCGACAAATCTGGTTACTAGCGGTTTTCTGGCAATTTTCTTAATAACCAAACCGGTCAGGCCAGCGGTGTATAAATCATAATTGTATAAAATATCGGTCTTTAAAGAAAATATCAAACCGCTGATTAAATAGATAAAACTCTTTAATGGACCAGGCCAGCAATTAGAAATTCTTTTAACTGTATAGGGATAATTTGTCTTATCTGTTTTCCCAAAAGTCAAAATAGTGATTTGATAGCCGCGCTGAACCAGCCGGCGAGACAAAGCGTCCAATTGCGTAGCCGGCCCGCCAATTTCCGGCGGGAAAACACCGCTTAAAATTAGAACTTTTTTATTTTTCATTAATAAGTTTTAGAAATATTCTTTCCATTTGCAAGGCTATTTTGTCCCAGCTATATTTTCCCCAAACTAACTTTAATCCGTTTTTTACTAAAGTTTTTCTAAGCGGATCATTTTCCAGAATTTCTTTAATTTTTTCAGCAATACTTCGCGAATTTCTGACCTGGCAGAATAAACCAGTTTTTCTGTCTTTCAAAAAATCAGGAATACCGCCGACCGGCGTGCCAATTACTGGAACTCCGGTAGCCATCGCCTCTAAGAAAACATTGCCTAATCCTTCTGATAAAGATGGCCTGACAAAAACATGGCCTAACGAGATATACTCACGCAAATTAATATGTTCAACCGATCCCAAAAACAAAATTTTATCTTCAATCTCTAATTTAACAGCCAGTTTCCTCAATTTTTTTTCGCCTGGACCGCTGCCAATAACCAAAATCTTAAAAGGGAAATTTAAATATCGACCGGCTCTAATTAAATCATCAATTCCATTCTTCTTAACCAAACGAGAAACAGTAACAATCACTTTTTCATCTTGTTTAATCCCCAATTCTCTTTTTAACCTCAATGGATTAAATCCCGGCTTAAATCTTTTCACGTCTACTCCGTTAGGAATCACCTCTATCGAAGTCTTTACCTTATTCCTCTGGGCCCGCTTTTTTAAATCATTACTGATAGTTGTTAAATAATCAGTCCTCTTAAAAGGCAAAAGATGCCAAGGCCTAACTAAAGGCTTATACAAAAATTCTATCCCCAAGACATATCGCTTTAAATGTTCTTCTAAATCACCTTCCTGAAGAGTTAATAATAATTTTTTGTTTGGCTGGAAAATTTTTAAAAAAGCGGCCGCTGTCCCGGCCTGACTGGCCATTATTGACCAAATGATACTGTATTTATTCTTCTTGTCTAATTTAACTGCTTTGAAAAAACCCAAAAGAGGCAGAAGAAATTTATCAAAATTAATACCAAAACCAATCCGATAAACATTGATATTGCCTATTTTTTCAAATCTGGCTAAATCCGGCTTGATTTTAGCTGTTATCATATCAAATTGCCAATCGGCTAATCGTTGAGTAATTTCTTTAACGGCTATTTCAGCTCCGCCAATCATAGGCAAATAAGCGGTGGAAAAAATAAGAACGCTTTTTGGGGCTTGATTAATAGCCATATATAGCTTAAGATACTACAAAATGGCCAAAAAATCAACTTACTCGTCAGAGCCTCGGCAAAGACGAATCTTATACATTATTACTAAATCGGTCTGGGGCGGGGCAGCTAAATATGTCTATGATTT
>CAZYZO010000020.1:0-7466 GCA_964651905.1 uncultured Candidatus Saccharibacteria bacterium
TTGTGGCAAATTCACTCGGCATCACGGGTGCAAGCACACTTAAGAATTTGGCTATGGGCAGTGCTGCTGGTATCGGCGGTTTCATAGGAAGCAGGGCTGCTAGCCGCACTCTTCAAACAGGCTGGGCCCAAAAACTTGCTGGCGGCCTTCAAAAAGCCGGCTATGGCAGAGGAACTGGTGTTGGTGGAAATTTCGCTCGCTGGGCAACTACTCCTTTACGACAAGCTGGAACTGGTTTACGCCAAGCCCATACGCAGCTAGCTGGTCGTTTGGCTGAAACAACCGAAAAAAGCTTTGAAAAATTGGATACGGATAAGTTAGTTGGGTATGCTCGCCGTGGCAACGCTGAAGAAATGATGGGAGCATTTAATGTTTTGGATAAAAAAGGTAAATTAACAAAACTTTCTTCTGATGAATTGCAACATATTCAACATGCAGCTTCTCGATTTGGTCAAGACGAAAAGATTAAAAAAGCAATTGAAAAACAAGCCCCTCATTTAAGCCAAGAGGTCGCAAGTTTAATTAAACAAAATAATCCGATTGGCGCTCAAAATAAACTCAATGAACTCATTTCTAAAATCTCTCCGAAAGATTTACCCGAAACTGATTTCGGTCATATGTTTAAAAATCCAGATACGAAAAACATAGCAGCTGGTGCAATTCTTGATGCTTCCAAAGAAAGTTTGGATACTTTAATCAGCGCTTATAAGAACACTAATCATGAAGATAGGATGGCAATGCATAAAACATTACAACTTAAAATTTCTATAGATCCTGACAAACATAAAGATTTTAAAGACTTAGCCGGAAGATCAAAAAATCTTTTAATTAAAAATTTAGCAGGGGAAAAACAAAATGCTTAATCTAATATTTGAACAAATTAACGACAGGTTTGAAAATTTACCCGAGAGATTAAAAGAGGCGATTTTTTCTCCGGCAATTGATGCCACCATTATCCGGCTCTGCCAATCTTATCGTTTGGATAATGAAAAAATTTCCGCTATCAGCCGTAATATCGGTGAAATACTTTTCGGCTTTGAAAGTTATAAAAATCTCAGCTCTGACCTTCAAGCTGACTTAAATATTGACAATAAACTAGCGACCGCTATCAGCCAAGATATTTGGTCAAAAATTCTTTCGCCATATAATAAAGAGCTTGAAGAGGCTTATAATCCGACTATTCCACCCGCCAATACAACAATCATGGCCGAAGAAATTAAAACTTCTCCGCCGCCGGTTGATTTGAGATTTCTTAAAAAAGAAGAAATAATGCCGCCGCCCGCTTCTGCTCAACCAATTGTACCGCCTCCAGCACCAACGCCAACACCGATACCAGCAAAACCGGCCACCGGTCCGGCAATTCTGTTCAAACCAGAAGCAAGCCCGATTCCTCCGCCAACCCCGACGAGGAAACCATCGCTTGGCGGATTATTCGGAGCTTTCAGCAGGAAAGAAACAGAACCAACAAAAGAAAAGATAAAAGTTCAAATTGAAACGTCGATGCCAATGCCAAAGCCGGAAGAAAAATCTAAAGTTGCTAAAACCGAAGTTCCGGAATTTAAAGTGGTCCACTATACTCAATTTGAACCCCAAATTAAAACTTCCCCAGAAAGTCCTAAGATGATTTTTGGCGCGCCAGCTCCGACAACTGCAAAACAAACCATTCCTCCGCCTCCGGCCACCACGCCTCCGGCTGCCACGTCTATTGTCAAACCAGTCCCGCCGCCCATTATTAAACCAAGTCCATCTATTCCTAAACCAACCCCACCTATTATCAAACCCGTTTTACCCGTCACGCCTAAACCATTCGAAATTCAAAAACCGCCGATAGCACCGATGCCACCAATATCCCCGGCTAAGCCGATATCTCCAACACTTCCAACGCCAGCCAAGCCTCTAATACAACCATCGTCAACGCCACCGGTACAACCAAAACCACAAACACCATCAACCCCGCCAATAGTTCTAAAACCATCAACACCTCCATCTCCAGCCAAACCTTCAATACCACCAATACAACCAACAATACCAACTCCTCAAAAAATTCCTGCTAAACCAATAGAAGGAGAAGAGATGATTGATTTGATGACTTTCGAAAAAGTAAAAATAAAACCCGAACCCGAGAATAATCAGCTAAAAAATAACGATGTTATTGATCTAAGAAAATAATAATAAATGAAATTTAATATATTGATTTCATTACTATAAAATGCAATTTCAAGTGCCACAATTTATTGAAGTGGAAGATAAGATTATCGGACCTTTGACGATAAAGCAGTTTCTCTATATCGCCGCCATGGCCGGCTTAAGTTTTATTCTTTTTTTTATGGTTAACTTTTTATTCTGGGTTATACTGGCGACAATTCTGATGATTATCGGCGCGGCTTTTGCTTTTGTAAACATTAACGGTCAGCCGCTGATAAAGATTGTTTTCTCGGCTTTTCAATTTTATATGCGACCGAGACTCTATCTCTGGCAGAGAGAAGCGGCGGTGAAAGAGTTACTTTTGTCGGGAACCAAAGAATTTGGAGAAGAAGGAGTGTTATCCAAAAGAGAAACACTTAAAAATTTCTTTTCGGAAATGCCTGACGTTAAAAATCTTTGGCGGGAATTATTAACCACTAAAAATCCTCTGCCTAAAAGAGAAAAGTCAATTTTGCCGACGTTTAAATCGCCAGCAGAAAGATTCGAATCATTCAGAAAACTTGCTGGCCAAAAAGAAGTCGCCCGAAGAATAGATTATCGATAAATTTATGGCTAAACCAATTTCCAAAGCAACTCAACAATTCGTTGATATTGAAGAAATAAAGGACGGGTTGGTAATTTTGAAAAATGGAGGAGTTCGCCGGGTTTTAATGGTGGCCGGCATTAATTTCGAGCTCAAATCCGAAGAAGAACAAAACGCCATTATTTTCTCTTACCAAAATTTTCTTAATACATTAGATTTCTCCGTTCAGATAGTTATCCATTCTCGGAAATTGAATATCGACGGTTATCTTGAACGGCTTAAATCAAAAGAAAGCGAAGAAACTAACGAACTTCTGAAAAACCAAATCGGCGAATATATCCAGTTTATCGGCTCATTCGTTTCCGAAAACGAAATTATGGCTAAAACTTTTTTCGTCATTGTCCCTTATGATTCTTTCCAACTTCCGAAAAAAGGGGGAAAAGCCTTTAATTTGATAAAAAGCGGGGCCCAAACCATGGGGCAGCCGGTGATGGCTCAATCTTTTGAAGAAAAAATCCGCCAACTTGACCAAAGAACCGACCAGGTTCTTCAAGGGTTAGCCCAGATAGGAGTCAGAGCCGTGCCCTTGAACGACGAAGAACTTATTGAGCTTTTCTATAATCTTTATAACCCAGCGATGAAGAAAAAAAGTTTAGAAATCGCCAAAGAATAACCACAAATTTATGAATAAAATATTACATGATTTATGAATAAAATAGATAAAATAAAAATACCACAAACCTATACCCCATCCGGCAAAGACGTGTCGGATGTTATCGCGCCGGCAGCTTTAGAAGTCAACGCCAGTTATTTGCGGGCGGGCGATTTCTTTCTTAAAAGCATTTTCGTTTTCACTTATCCCCGCTATCTTTCAACCGGCTGGTTCAACCCGATAATTAATTTCCCAAACCTGATAGATATTTCTATTTTTTTCCATCCGGTTGATACGGCTTTAGCTTTAAGAAATCTCCGGAAAAAAGCCACCCAAATTCAGGCTCAATTAATGGAAAATGAAGAAAAAGGAAAAGTAAGAAACCCGATACTCGAAACTGCTTTCCAAGACGTGGAGACACTCCGCGACACCCTTCAACAAGCCCAGGAAAAACTTTTCAATATCGGGATTTATTTAACCATCTACGCCAATTCATTGGAAGAATTAACCAAGCTGGAAAATAAAATTGTTTCCTTATTTGAAGAACATCTGGTTTATGTCAAGCCCGCTCTTTTTCAACAACTGGAAGGATACCAATCAACCTTGCCTTTGGTTCAAGACAAACTTTTAATCCACACTCCTTTGAATTCCGGACCGACTTCTTCTTTCTTCCCGTTTATTTCAATGGATTTAACCTCAGACGAAGGCGTACTTCACGGCATTAATCGCCAAAACAACAGCTTAATAATTTTTGACCGATTTTCTCTGGAAAACGCCAATAAAGTTGTTTTTGCCACAGCCGGCGCCGGTAAATCTTACGCCACCAAATTAGAAATTATTAGGTCGTTAATGTTCGACATCGACGTCTTGGTAATTGACCCGGAAAACGAATATCAAAAATTAACCGAGGCAGTCGGCGGCAGTTTTATCAATATCTCTTTGGCTTCCAAAAATTCCATTAATCCTTTTGATATTCCTTCAATTCCCGAAGGCGAATCAGCATCCGAGGTTTTCCGTTCCCATATTGTCAATTTGACCGGCCTTTTGAAATTAATGCTCGGAGAAATGACCGCCGATGAAGAAGCTTTACTTGACCGGGCGCTCACCGAAACTTACGCTTCGCGAAATATCACTCCCGACAGAGAAGATTTCACAAGCGCTCCGCCGCCGCTTTTGGAAGATTTTCAAACCATTCTTCAAAGTATGGAAGGCGGCCGAAGCCTGGCGGAAAGATTATATAAATTCACTAAAGGAAGTTATTCCGGTTTTACTAATAAAGCCACTTCGGTGGACATCACTAACCGGTTTGTCGTTTTTTCAATCCGCGATTTGGAAGATGAACTCAGGCCCATCGCTATGTATGTGGTTTTGAATTACATCTGGAATTTAATCCGCGTCCAAATGAAACAAAGAATTCTGGTGATTGATGAAGCTTGGTGGATGATGAAATATCCGGACAGTGCTTCTTTTCTATTCTCTTTAGTTAAAAGATCAAGAAAATATTATCTGGGCGTCACTACTATCACGCAAGATGTAGACGACTTTCTCGGTTCGCCTTTTGGCAAACCGATTATCACCAACTCATCTTTGGTTTTGTTGTTAAAACAATCTCCAGCCACTATTGATTTGGTTCAAAAAACATTCAACCTCACCGAAACAGAAAAAGCGCTTTTGTTGGGAGCGGCGGTCGGAGAAGGATTATTTTTTGCCGGCTTAAAGCATGTGGCAGTCCAAATAATCGCTTCCTTTTTTGAAGACCAAATAATTACCACTAGTCCTGCTCAATTATTAGAACAACAAAAAGAAGAATAAAAATAACATGGAAGAAGAACAAAACGAACAAAAAATATCATTACCGGAAACCATTTTTTTGATGTCGTACATAATTCCGTCTGACATTATTGGAATAATCCTTGTTTGTTTCGGTTTAGATGATTTTTTTATCCTTGATATTTTGACCTTTCCAGTTACTCAACTTTATTTTAGAATGAGAAGAGTAAAAGCAAACTATGATTTAATTGCCAGCTGCTTGGAGCTAATCCCTTATGTTGGCGCTCTTCCCATAAAAACTGTCGGTGTAGGAATTACAATCTGGATGGCTAATCACCCAAAATCCTTACCTTCAAAAATAGTAGCAACAACCGCCGCTAAAATACCGACAGCAAAAAAAGTTTAACCGTTAAAAAATAAATGAAAAATCACAATTCCCCGAAGCAGAATAAATTCGCTACGGGGCAGGCAAAATTAAAAATTTCTATCCCAGTGCTGCTATTTGCTATTTGCTGTTTGCTGTTTGCTAACTTAAGTTCCGCCCAAACCCAACCCCAATTTATGATTTCCTGGAAAGCTTATAATTACGCTCCGAGCTGGTACCAAGGCAAAAACTTTCTAATATATTCAACCCCTGTTGAAATAGCTTTTGAGCTTCTTGAAAATGACAAAATTGTTAATCTTTCAAATTACGAAATCCGTTGGTATATTAATAATTCTCTTTTTATTAAAGGACAAGGGATCCAGACCATTCTCTTTTCGCCTAAAAACCAAGCAGGAAACAATATTGAAGTATGGATATCTATCGTAAATTACAACAGCATTAATGGCACGTGTACTAGTTGCGGAGGAAAAGATTTAAACAAAATTATTTATATTCCGGTTAAAAACCCCGAAGTGATCATTGATTCTCCTTATTTAACGGGAACGGTAAAAATCGGCGGAGCTTATAAAATTAAAGCTCTCCCGTTTTTCTTCAATGTTAATAGTCTAAAAAATCTATCTTTTGATTGGTTGGTTAATAACCAAACTGTTTTCTCGGGAGATGGTCAAAGCCCTGATGTTTTAAATCTTAATGTCAGCACCAGCACGCCCAGCGGGTTACAGATAGACGTAAACGTCGCGGTTTCAAATGTTTTAGACACCATTGAATCAGCCGCAAAAAAATTAAAATTAACAGCTAAATGATTTCTAAAAAAACAAGAAAAATCTTAATAAAATCGGCGATTCTATCAACCCTATTGCTTTTGAGTATTTTTATTTATGTAAATTATGCCAATGCCGCTGACGCCGAGGTTGGACAAACTCCGCTTGCAGAACAATTTCATTTTCCTTGGTCAGAAGCCTCTGGCATCGCCGGCTTGATCAAACAAATCTATTTGATTGCTCTCGGTTTGATTGGCGCTTTGGCTTTAGCGATGATTATCTTCGGCGGGATTCAATACGCGACCTCAGCCGGAAATCCCAGTCGGCAAACCGATGCCCGAGACAGAATTACCCAAGCAATCTGGGGAGTGGTTTTGCTTTTATGCGCTTACCTGATTTTTAATACCATCAACCCTGATTTAATGAAATTAAAAGAACCAGAAATTGAAACAATTATCCCAGAAGTAACCGAACCTCTCGGAGGATTATTATCGGAACAAGCTTTAGCTAGAATTATACTTAATTACGATGGATATGGCTGGTTGACTTTGGATAGATGGTCGACACATTGCCCTAATACCGGAACCTCTCCTTATGAAATCATCCAAAGTGTAACTAAAGGAATAACTGGAGGAGGAGGACCAGCGCGAGCTTGCTCCTGCTACCCATGCCCTACTAATGGCATATGCGATAGCTGCGATTGCAATGAATTAGTTGATTTAAGCACTAATTTGCTTAATGCCTTAAAGAAAGTAGCTGATTCCAATATGCCTTTTACAATTACTAGTTTGACCGGAGGGCACCATACTTGCAACTCAGCTCATTATCAAGGCAGGGCCGCTGATGTTGTCCCGAGAGTGGATTGTAGCCAATGGTCAAGCTATGTAGAGGCTTTTAAAATTGCTGGAGCAGATTATAACAATACTTTCTGCGATAAAAATGGAGAGCGGATGCTTAATTGCTGTAATGCCGACCATATTCATATTCAAATAATTTTTTAAATGAAAAAAGTAATTCTAATTATAATCGTTATTGCTTTTATTGCTCTCGGCGTAGGAGTTTATTTCGGCTGGCAAAAAGTAAAGCCATTTTTAACCCCTACTCCAGCCTCAACACCGTCAGCCGAAGAACTTTTAACGCAAAAAATGAAAGTTTCCAGCGATAAAGAAG
>CAZYZO010000021.1:0-1512 GCA_964651905.1 uncultured Candidatus Saccharibacteria bacterium
TGTAAAAATTAATGCGCCAGAACTGCTCAGCCGGGAAATAAAGAAAAAGAAAAAAGGAGGCGTTTGGATGAGCGGAGTCTGCGATCCCTATCAGCCACTTGAAGAAAAATACGAACTAACAAGAAAATGCCTCAAAATTTTACAAGAAAATAACTGGCCGGTAGTGATTCAAACGAAATCGCCCTTGGTTTTACGAGATTTGGAAATATTTAAAAAATTTAAAGAAATAGAAGTCGGTTTTTCCATCGCGACGGCTGATGAAGAAATTAAAAAGATTTTTGAACCGAGAACCGCTCCGATAAATGAAAGAATCAAAGTTTTGGATAAATTACATCGGGAAGGCATTAAAACCTACACAATGATAGCTCCCGTTTTACCAAAAGCAGAAAGTTTACCCTCAAAATTAAAAGGGAAAGTAGATTATGTAATAATTGATAAAATGAATTATCATTATGCTGATTGGGCTTACCGGAAATATGGATTGAAAAAAATAGTAAAAGGAGACGAATTGGCCGGTCTTTTCAGAAAAGAAAATATCCCTTGCCAGGTTATATTTTGAAAAATATCCCTTACTAGGTTATATTTTAAGAAAGTCTAAAAATTAATTGAGAAATAAAATTATGAAAGCGAGTCAACTATACAAGAAACTTGAGAAAGATTTTATTAATTCTGATTTAAGCGATGATTGGGCGAAATATATGGAATCCGTTCGGGATTTTCTTAGCGATAATTTTAAGAAACGCTCTATGGGTCTTGTTTGTGATTTTACGAAAGAGATAAATAAAGTTTATACTGCGGTGTTTCCTTCTTCTAAAGTTATGAAAGAGATTTTAGCGAAAAAGGAGACAGATATTATGCTTTTTGTTCATCACCCATCTATTTGGGACATTAGAAAAGCCCCGGAGGTTTTTCAGCAAATGGATAGAAAATTATTGCAACAATTTAAGAATAGAAGAATCTCAATCTATAATCTCCATGTGCCCTTGGATAATTATGGGAAATATTCTACAAGCGTTAGTTTAGCGAGAGTGTTAGGAATAAAAATAAAGAAACCATTCGCTCCATACCTCGGTGCGTTATGTGGAGTGTTTGGTAAAACAGAGTTTTTAACGATTCAAGAATTAAGAGAAAAATTTGAATCGGTTGTAGAACATAAAATAGCTTTGTATCAAAATGATATTGATGAAATAAAAGATAAAATAGTTGCGATCATTGCCGGCGGAGGGAATGATATAAATATGCTTAATGAAGTGGCGAAAGAAGGTGTAAATACTTTCGTTACTGGTATAAGCATCCTAAACGACCATTCAAAAGCAGCTCATGATTATGCTAAGGAGAATAAAATTAATATCCTTGGCGGAACGCATTATTCAACCGAAAAATTTGCCTGTATTGCTATGTGTGATTATTTCAAAAAAATTGGATTACCTTGCGAATTTATTGAAGATAAACCGGTACTAGAAGATATCTAAGGAAATTTTGAATCTTGGCCAACAAAAAATTAAGAGAATA
>CAZYZO010000021.1:1612-7343 GCA_964651905.1 uncultured Candidatus Saccharibacteria bacterium
TTTGTATCAGAGCCATTATCTTGGATAAAGGCAGAATTTTGGTTTGTCGAAATAAAAAGAAAGGTTATTATTTTTTCCCGGGCGGGCATTTGAAATTCGGAGAAAGAGTAGATAATGCTTTGGCCCGCGAAATCAAAGAAGAACTGGATACGGCGGTAAAGAAAATTTCTTTCATTGGAGTGGTTGACAACATTTTTAAAAAAGACGGTGAGAAACATCACGAGATTAATCTGGTTTTCGAGGTCAAAACCAAAGAGGCACGCCACCAAAGTCAAGAAAATCACATTGAATTTGCTTTTTTAAACAAAAAAGATTTTACTGGAGCTCGGATTTATCCGATTGCTCTAAAGAAAGCACTTTTGAAATGGTTCCGAAATAAAAAAATATTTTGGACCAGCCAGTAGCTTTTCTGATAAATTAGCCAATAAAAAATTCGGCAGCAAATTTTTCGGCTAGCGTTTTAAGGTTTAAAAAGTAATTTTAACTTTAATAAAAATTTTAATTATAGTAAGAAAATATGATATTATGAAGACAGATGTTAAAGAAAGAAAATTTAACTAAAAAGCAACGTTTAATCATCGTATCTAATCGATTACCCATAACCGTCGAAGAAAAGAAAGACGGTTTAGTTTTTCATGAAAGCATAGGTGGTTTAGCTTCAATTATGAAGACGTATCACGAAAACAAAGAAAGTATATGGATAGGTTGGCCCGGCGCAAATTTCAAACAAAAAACTACTCAAGTTGAGAATGAACTTGCGCGGAAGTATCGCTGTCGCCCCGTTTTTTTAACCGAGAATGAAGTAGAAAAATTTTATTATGGTTTCAGCAACGACACGCTCTGGCCGCTCTTTCATTCTTTTTCTCGATTTACAAAAATAAAAAGTTCACAGTGGAAAACATATATGGCCGTGAATCGTCTTTTTTGTGACAAAGTTTTAGAAGTGGCGAGGCCAACGGATATTATTTGGATACACGATTATCACCTAATGCTTCTGCCAAAATATATCAGAGAAAAACTCCCAAATGCGACAATTGGTTTTTTTCTTCATGTGCCGTTTCCTCCTTTTGATATTTTTAGTTTATTACCTTGGGATAGAGAAATATTGGAAGGTATCTTGAATGCAGATTTAATAGGCTTCCATACTTATGGGTATGCAAGAAATTTTTTTACTTCGGTGCTCGGACTTTTTGGCATAGACAATCAATTAAGCGAGGTTGTCTTTAAAGATCGTATTGTTCATATAGGTGCTTTCCCTATGGGTATAGATTTTGAAAAATTTGATACTGAGGCTAGAAAGAGAAAACAGAAGACAAAAGAACTGCGGAAAAAATATGGCGATACTAAAATAATATTGTCTATTGGCAGACTTGATTATACTAAGGGATTTTTAGAATTATTAAATGCCTTTTCCCTATTTCTTGAAAAAAATCCTGAGATGCATGGAGAGGTGTCGTTAATATTGTGTATTCCTCCTTCGCGTACTCGTACAAAAGAGTATCAAGAATTAAGGAAAAAAATCGATGAGACTGTGGGGAAAATTAACGGACAATATAATAAATTGCATTGGGTTCCTATCCGGTATTTTTATCGTACTTTCTCCTTTAATCACCAATTAATAGAGCTTTATTCTATGGCAGATGTTGCTGTTTTTCCTTCGCTTCGCGATGGTTTGAATCTTATGGCAAAGGAGTATGTTGCAGCAAAAGGCGAAGAGTCGGGAGTACTTATGGTAAGCGAATTCGCCGGTGTCTCAAAAGAACTCGTTGAAGCAATAATTATAAATCCTAAAGATAGAGATAAATTTTCCGAAGCCCTTAAGAGAGCGCTGAAAATGCCCTTAGAAGAACAGCAAAGGCGATTGAGAGATATGAGAAAGCGGCTGATACATTATAATGCCCATCGGTGGGGTAAAGATTTCTTAGATAGGTTGAATAATGTAAAAGATCGTCAAAAGGCGTTTGAAATGAAATTATTAAATGAGTCAATCGAGATGAAAATGATAGAGCATTATAAAAACAGCGAAAGGCGTCTTATTTTTTTGGATTATGATGGAACGCTTACGTCATTTGTTGATGACCCGAAAGAAGCAGTCCCTTCTAAAGAGATATTAAATATGCTGAAACAACTTTGCAGTGATAAAAGAAACACTGTTGTGCTTATCAGTGGCCGGGATAAAGCGACTATACAAAGTTGGTTTGGAAAATTACGAATCAATCTTGTGGCAGAACATGGAATTTGGATGAGAAAAGAAGGTTCTAACTGGAAAGAATTTGGTATTTTTTCGACTGGGTGGAAAAAGAATATCAGGAGGATACTTGAATTGTATACCGATAGGTGTCCCGGGTCATTTATTGAAGAGAAAGATTTTTCTCTCACTTGGCATTATCGTAAATCGGACCCATTTCTCTCTGTGGCAATGGCAAGCGAGCTACGACTTGAATTGATGAATCGCACCGCAAATATGGACGTGAATATTCTAACTGGGAACAAGGTAGTTGAAATTCGACCCGGTGGCGCAAATAAGGGCAAAGTATCTTTATCGTGGATTTCGAAAGGTAACTATAATTTTATTTTAGCAGCAGGGGATGATGCTACTGATGAGGATTTATTTTCTGTTCTTCCTGACTATTCTTATTCTATTAAAGTTGGATTTGGAATCAGTAAGGCTAAATTCAACATAGAAAGCCCTCAAAGAATGGTTGAACTCTTGATGAAATTAACGAGAGCAAAACTATAAAGTAATTAAAGAGCAGAAAAGGGATTTAAATAATTCTTGACAATATTAATATAATATTTTAGAGTTAAAAAACTTAGTTCTTTCAAATTTTAATCTTAAAAAGATAACAGATAAACTAGGATTAATATAAATCCTAAAGGAGGAAATAATGCAAAAGCTAAGGAAGATATTAGCAGTGGTAGTTATATTAGCGATTTGGGCAATTTGGGGAATTATATTCTATAGCATTTTCTCTGGTATTTATCATTCTGATTCTGAAAGAAGGACTCAAGTGCCAGTCAAGCATGAAATTGAACGAGCTACCGAAGTAAAGGGTTTAGAAAATAAATTTGTATTTGTTAAAGGTGTCTTTTTGGGAGGAGCTGGTGGTGGCGGTTTAGGAGCGCCAATGATTATTTGTTCTTCAACCCAACAATTCGTTGATTTAATTCCTGAAAAAGAACCGATTTTTACAGCCTTTGAATTCCCGGTCGTAGAAGAGGTAGGAGTAATCAACGATTATAATTGTATTAAAAAGGTGTATTGGGCTTTTATTGAAAACCGAGCCGGATTTATAGTTTATGAAGACAAATACTGCCATGAAGGTTCTATAGTAGAAAGATACACTTCAGAAATGATTTATTTCTATCGCCCTAAGGTGAGTGAAACAATAGGTTTTCTAATACTTATGGCGATTTCTGCAGTAGTATTAGTAGTGGTGTCATTCATATTGTTTATATTAATTTTTCCTCCTCCTCCTGAATCTTCTGAATCATAAAAAATGAGCCTTCGCTAAAATTAGCGAAGGCTCTCTTATTTTTTTAATATATCAATTTTATAGCAAAATAGAATTTTGATATATCAAAGTTTCACTTTGCTATAGCCAAGGATATATCAAAGTTTCACTTTGCTATAATTTCTCGAGATAATCTTTTGTCGATTTAATAAGAGAAATTGTTGATTGCTCAGCTTTGATTTTTTCTTTTTCTAAATCTTCATCGGAGATATTTTGAGAAATCGGCTGATAAATTTGGCTGTAAATTCTTAAAAGCGGCTCAGTGCCGGACGGTCTGATTGTCAGCCGATTTTTCTTATCAGAGGAAAGATAAAAAACCAATAGATTTGAATTCAACGGGCTCTTTTCATTAAAGAAATCTTTAACGTTTATAACTTTTTTGCCGTTGATTTCTTTAAATGGATTTTTCCGCAAACCAGCCATTAATTTATCCATTTTCAATCCTTTTTTAATTTCTTTCAGAGAAATACTTTTTTCTTTTTCCCAATAAAGGCCGTATTTTTTGTAAAGATTATTTAAGGCGTCAATGAGGGTTTGATTTTTTTCTTTCAAGACAGAGGCAAATTCCGCGATTAAAAGCGCTGCCACGGCCGCGTCTTTGTCGTGAGTATAAGTTCCTTTTAAAAATCCATTGCTTTGTTCCGCGCCGAAAAGAAATTTTTCATTCTCATTTTCCCCAATTAAATTAGTAATATATTTAAAGCCAATTAAAAGATTGTTGTAGATTTTCGTTTTGAAATCGACAGCTAAAGCATCCAAAAGATCGGTGGTCACTAATGTTTTGGCGACAAAATAGTTTGTTTTTAATATTCTTTTCTTTTTTAAATCGTCTAAAATATAAAAACCGAGAAGAGCGGCGATCTGATTCCCAGTCAGAAACACATATTGTTCGTCGCTGTTTTTAGCAACCAGGCCTAACCGGTCAGCATCCGGGTCAGTAAAAAGTCCGATATCAGCTTCCATCTCTTTACATTTTTTAATAACCAGTTCTGCCGATTCTTTTTCTCCCGGGTTGGGTAACTGATTTTTGATAGTAGAAAAGTGACCGTCTGGATTCATTTGTTCATCCACTAAAAACAGATTTTTAAAACCGGCTCTTTGCAGGGTTGCTAAGGCGTTGGTAGTACCAGTGCCGTGAAGCGCCGAGAAAATTATTTTTGCCGAACGGGCTTTAAAATTTAAGGATTCTTGAACAACGGCGTTTATATAAATATCATCAATTTCTTTAGCGATGAATTTTATTTTTCCGCTTTCTTTGGCTTGGATAAAACTGGTTTTCAGAATCTTTTCAACTTTCTGAGCTGCTTCCATAATTTTAAATCCCATCTCAGGCATTATGGCGCCGTTTCTAAAATAGATTTTAATGCCGTTGTCTTGCGGCGGATTATGGCTGGCGGTAATCATAATGCCTAATTCGGTGTTTAAATGTCGAACAGTAAAAGACAATTCCGGCGTTGAGCGGGGGCCGTCAAAAAGATAAATATTAAATCCGTTGGCGCAGAAAATAGAAGCCGCATAATCGGCAAAAACTTTTGAGGTCAAACGGGTATCAAAAGAGATGACAACTCCTTTTTGTTTGATTTCTGGGCTTGGTTCTAAACAATCTATTAAACCCTGAATAGTTTCTCCTAAAGTGGCTTTATTTATTTTATTTGAACCGATTCCGACCGGCCCCCGGCGTCCACCAGTGCCGAAAGCCAGAACTGCGGAAAAACTTTCCTCCAGCTCGGCCCATTTCTCAGTGTTGATTAAATCTTTTATTTCTTCTTTAAATTCCGAGTATTTTTCAGCTTCAAGCCAGCGGACTATATTATTATAAGCAGCCGAAGAGATTTTCTTCTGAGAGAGAGCTTCGTCTAATTTAAAAATTTTTTTCATCTCAAGTGTAAGTTATATGGGGAATCCATTCGGGCTGCTGGGAATCGAACCCAGACTACGTGCTCCCAAAGCACGTGTACTACCACTATACTACAGCCCGTTTATTGAAATTTTAGTTTAAAAAATATATATTGTAAACGATACGCCCCCGTAGCTCAATGGACAGAGCAACGCTCTTCTAAGGCGTGGATATGGGTTCGATTCCTGTCGGGGGCGCACTTTTTTTGTTTTACTCTTGCTTTTTTCTTTGATTTGGTATAATATAATCTAAAAGGGTTAAGCTAGTGCTTAACCCAATTTGTATCTTAAAAACTAAAATACAAAAAAGGAGGTAAAAC
>CAZYZO010000022.1:0-4054 GCA_964651905.1 uncultured Candidatus Saccharibacteria bacterium
ACCGAGCCGATGCCGATTACAATGCCAAGAATCGTTAAAATTGAACGCGTTTTGTTTGCGAATAAAGCAAAATATGTTTCTTGAAATAAATCGGAGAATTTCATAAATTATTATAGCGGACTGGATGTCCGATATATTGAGCGTTCCGCTCATTATGGTTAATTATTCTTCTTTTAATATTTTTTTCGTCGTCTACGATTACGCCGTCGCGGATATTAATAATTCTGTTGGCGTGCTCCGCCACATATCGTTCGTGGGTGATAAGAATAATAGTGCGATTCTGTTTTTCGTTTAATTTTTGAAAAGTGTCAAGAACAATTTCTCCGGTTTTAGTATCCAAATTTCCCGTTGGTTCGTCCGCAAGAATCAAAAAAGGATTATTAACGAGCGCTCGGGCAATGGCGACGCGCTGCATCTGGCCGCCCGAAAGTTGATTGGAAAGATGGGTAAAATGAGATTCGTCTAAACCCGAATCTTTAAGCGCAATTCTCGCCTGTTTTTCTCTTTGTTCGCTGGGAACGCCAGTATAAATTAACGGCAATATAACGTTGCGAAGAACGGTCGCTCTCGGAAGAAGATTGAATGATTGGAAGATAAAACCAATTTTATTTTTTCGAATATCGGCGAGCTCATCATCCGAAAGCGCAGAAACATCATGTTTATCTAAAAAATATTTTCCGCTGGTCGGAGTATCAAGCGCTCCCAATATATGCATTAAAGTTGATTTGCCGGAACCCGACGGCCCCATAATCGCCACGAACTCGCCGGCTTTAATACTGAATGACGCATCTTTGACAGCAATAGTTTCCACTGTTCCGCTTTGATATATTTTCGTTATCTTTTCGCATTCAATCATAATTGTTAACGAAACATCATCATCGTATTATTTCTTCTAGCTCCACTATTCCCATTACTGCTTTGCGACTGGTTGGTTTGAGACGCCAAAGAAGTAATAGTTTTTATAATCACCATATCCCCTTCTTCAAGTCCGCTTGTTATTTCCGTCATCATGTCGTTTGATAATCCAACCTCAACCGCTTGCTGGGTCGGAGAAGTTTTTGAAGTTATACCACTTGAGTTTAAAGCCTGCGTTGAAGAACTTATGCCTGACAATATTTCCACGTAATCGCCATTAACCGATGATTTTATGGCTGAATTGGAAATTAATAAGACATCCTGTTTTGCCTCAGTAATAATTTCCGCGGAAACGCTCATACCAGGCTTTACTCGTTCATCCTGCGTGTCAAAACCAATTTTTACCCTATAAGTGACTACGCCTTGCGTAACCGTGCCGATGATATCAACTTCCGTCACCTCGCCGCTAATACTTAAATCAGAAACAGCGTCAAAAGTAAGAATCGCCTTTTGGCCTGTTTTAATCTTGGCAACATCAACTTCATTAAAAGAAAGTTCCGCGATGCGCTGCTTGGTAATTAAAGTAGCAATAACGGCGCTTGTCGAAATCGTGTCTCCGTTATCAACGTCAATTTCCGCGATAATTCCGTCAAACGGAGCACGGATAAAACAATCGGCAAGTTCTTCTTGGGCGTCCAAAAGAGCATTCTCTTTTTGTTCCACCGTAAGTTTTTGTGACTTTAAATTAATTTGGTCAGTGGTAAATGATTGAACTGCGGAAAATAGATTAGAAAAATGACTGTTAACGGTAGCAGAATCCTCGCTGAGGTCGCTTAAATGTTCATTGACTGTGTCCATTTCGTTAAAACTCCAATTTTCTTGAATTGATTTATCTTTAAAAAATTGAATTACGTCGGCGGCGGTTTTAATAATGTCGGACACTTTTTTAGTAAGCGTATAGGTGTCTTTAATCGCGGTTTCTATTGAATCGCTGGCAGAATTTCGGTTGACTGTTTTATATTCGTTAAACGCCTGATTATAAAATATTTTAGCATCGGCATAAGAAGTTTTAAGATGGCTTGGCACGGCGCTGAAACTTGAATCATAACTATCAACTACGTCTGCGTAATATTCAATATTATTTGTTTTATTGGTCGCTCCTAAATTATCAGTTATTGCAGTACCAAATAATATCCCATTTAACGAATCCAAAACAGAAGAAAGGTCAGCAAAAGTTTCAGCTGCTTCATTCAAGCCATCGTCGTAAGTTTTTTTCAGCTGGTCATCGCCGGATTGAGTTGAATTTTCCAGTTTTTCCAATGAGAGCTTTGCAGTTTCAAGATTCACTTCTGCATCGCGAACTGATTTTTTGGCATCGCTCGTATCAATCTGGGATAAAAGAGCCCCGGCTTTCACCTCCTGGCCTTTTTTGACTCCCACATAAACAATGTCGCCGGAAGTCTTGGCTTTAACGTCTACCTGATTGGAAGCCGAAACCTGTCCGCTCCCCGAAACAGACGAAGTAATAACGCCTTTTTCTACGGCAACTAATACGTAACGGGTTTCAGCCGATTTGTTTTTAAACGCCCTGTACCCGAAATAGCTGCTGCTCGAAATCACCAAAATTCCGATAATAACAGCGATAAGTTTGTATTTTAATACGATTTTCAAAATTTGTTTGAACATTTTCAAAATATTTAATTAACGTTAATGCGCTGAAAAAGATAATGGCCTAGGCAATGCTCCCGTTGGCGGAGACGGCATAATCCTAATAAGTTTTGCTTCAATTTGGCCGGCATCGTTCGGCTCACCGATGATAATGATAAAATCATCCACTTTTAAATCAGCGAGTTTTACGGTTTTTTGAAAACTTTTAATAATAGTGTCATCTTTAACCAAAATTACCTTCTCTATTTTGTTGCGACCTTCAACAATAATTTCTGAATCATTAATCTTAATGATTTGCCCGAATACTCCATTCGCCTCAATAAAATCTTTACCGGCAAAATCGTTGAAAAATCCTCCTTTTGGACCGGCGAAATTTTTGTGATAATTTTCTCCCCATTTATAAGAAAAATTCGCTTTTTTAATTCCGACTACCATTCCTAACCCAAAAATAAACAAGAAAATGATTATCCCGATCATTCCTCCTAAAATTGCTTTAAAACTTTTTGATTGAAAAAATTTATTGAAATTCATAGCAAATTAAAGTTTGATATATTAAGCGTTCCGCTCACTATAGTTTAATTAATTAATTTTTTTAGATAAAAAACGACCTTGATATCTCTCGCCAAAAATTTAAGTGATTCAAGAAACACGACAATAATAACCGAAAATATAATAATACTCATCACTGGAATGGCTTCTAAAAGCGCTAAGGCGAAGTTTTGCCAATGTGCCATTACAATATTAAAATCCGAAAAAAGCAAAGAGAAAAATCGCGTGAAGCCGGAATCAAAAAAACCGGTTTTCACCATTTGGAAAGCAGGAACAAAAGCTACTATAGAACCCGCTAAACCAAAGAAATAAACAACAATTCTTTTAAAGAGTAAAAGCCGCTGTTCTTTATGGATGCGGCACATAATCTTTTTAAAAAGATCCTTTGACGGCAATTTTTCGTATTCTTTAGGCATTTATTATTATTTAATACGAAAAGAGAATGCGTTTTGGTGCATTCTCTTTTAAAATAGCTGTTTTTGCTATTGCTATTTCAAAGAATCAGAAATTTAGATTCTAAATTTCTATTATGGTTTAAGAAGTTTCTTTAATACCATAACGGCTCGCCGGCTACGGCTTTTTACGGTGTTAATCGGCTCGCCGAGAAATTCGGCAATCTCGCGAAAAGTAAATTGATTATTGTAACGGAGAGAAATCAATAATTGATTTGAAGAAGAAAGTTTTTCCACGGCGGAAGTAATTAAATTAGAAGTATCCTTGCGTTCAAGAATCTCGTCAGGAAGAAAAGCGGGATCTTCTAGAGTGTCAAGAATAACATTTTCACCTTTTTCATTATTAAATTCCGAAAATGGTATTGCCTTTTTCTTCCTGAAGAAATCAATCGCCGCATTTTTCGCAATAGTAAAAATCCAAGTTTTAAAATTCTTTTGCCGGTCAAATTTCTTAAGATTACGCCACATTCTTACGAATGTTTCCTGGGTTATATCTTCCGCATCCGAACGATTAGCCACATAACGATAAA
>CAZYZO010000022.1:4154-6807 GCA_964651905.1 uncultured Candidatus Saccharibacteria bacterium
GGCCAGATGATAAGCGTTGATAAAATCGCTGAAATCAAACCATAAATGACTCCTTCAACAATATAGGGGCCGCTGGTGAAGAAATTGCTGGCACCGACAAGTTTCATCACGCCGATTTCATCCCGGGAAGAATGAATAGCCAAGCCAATAGCCGTAAATGTTACCAACACGGCCAGCAAGGTCAAAAAAGCGGTCAAACTTAACCCAAAAAGCTTTGCAGCATCGATTATTTTTATTAAACGGTCAATCATGCCTGAATTTTTCTCGTCATAAGAAATATTCTCAATAAAATTTTCAAATTCTTCGCCCCCCAGAAATGAAGCAATCATCTGATATTGTTTCGGGTCGTGGGCCTTGATATTTATTGAAGCTAAAAGCGGATTTTCTCCAGACAATTCAATCGCCTGAGTAATCGTTTCATCGTCTTTATGAGTTTCTTTAAAAATTTCCAAAGCTTTATCGCGCGATATGTACTCGATGCTTTTTACTTCGGACAAATTCTTAAGAGTACTTTGAATTTTTAAAATTTCATCTTCCGAAGAGGTGGTCTTGAAAAAAACGCTAATATCTATCCGGTCCTGAATGGATTGCAAAGCGGTTTTGGTTAAAGTATTAAAAATATTAATTCCTCCAAAAACAATCAACGCCAAAAACATAATGGCGATAGTGACGGTTGAAAGCCAGCCGTTGCGCCAAAATCTCTGAAGACCAAATTTTATTATTCTTGATAAATTAGTAAGCATAAATTTTTGATTTTATATTAAAATGTATTTTCCTTTTTCTTCGTCTCGGACGATTTTGCCGTTTTCCAATAAAATAACTCTTCGCTCCAAATTATTAATAACATCTTTATTATGAGTGGCTAATATTACGGTAGTGCCCATTTCATTAATTGTCAAAAGCAAACGAATAATTTCCTGGCTGGTAATCGGGTCCAAATTTCCGGTTGGTTCATCAGCCACTAAAACATCGGGGCTGTGAATTAAAGCTCTGGCGATGGCAACTCTCTGCTGTTCTCCGCCAGAAAGTTCTTTGGGGAAATTTCTTATTCTCTCTTTTAACCCGACTAATTCCAGTATTTTAGAAACAAATTCTTTAATTTCTTTATCCGGCCGGCCAGCCACTTCTAGGGCAAAAGCGACATTTTCATAAGCGGTTTTATTCGGCAGTAATTTAAAATCCTGGAAAACCACGCCGATATGCCGACGTAAACTTGGTATGTCCTTATTCTCTAATTTATTGACATCATAAGAACCGAAAATAACTTTTCCTTTATCCGGCTTTTCTTCACCGATTAAAAGCTTAACAATCGTTGATTTGCCGGCACCGGAACGCCCCACCAAAGAAACAAACTCTTTAGGATTAATCCTAAAGGTAGCATCATACAAAGCAATTGTTCTGTTGCCGTTTCCGCTGTAAGTTTTTGTAACATTTTGAAAAGCAATCATGTAATCCTATTCTATCTCATTCTCTATAAATATATCAAGGTTTCCTTCCAAAACCGACTCTATATTTGCCGTTTCTGCGCCGGTTCTGGTGTCTTTTACGAGTTTATAGGGGTTTAACACGTAAGAGCGAATTTGATTCCCCCATTCCGGCTTAACTTTTATTCGCAACTTGGATAATTCTTTTTCTTTTTCCTCACCCATTAATTTAATTAGTTTGGCTTTTAAGATTTTTAAAGCTCTCTGGCGATTCTGAATTTGCGAACGTTCGGCTTGAGAAGCAGCCGAAATTCCGGTCGGCTGGTGGATAATCCTGACCGCGGTTTCCACTTTATTGACATTCTGGCCGCCGGGACCGGAGGAGCGAAAAAATTCCACCTTTAAATCTTCTTCGGGAATTTCAAACTCTTTTTCATCTACTTCCAGCAAATCAGGCAAAATTTCCACTAAAGCAAAAGAGGTATGGCGTTTTTTCTCCGGTGAAAAAGGAGAAATTCTCACTAGTCTATGAACTCCCGCCTCGTTTTTCAAATATCCGTAGGCGTACTGCCCTTTTATTTCAAAAGTAGCGCTGGAAGAAGTTTGGTCGATTATTTTTGTTTTCCAATCCTGTTTTTGGGCATAGTTAGAATACATTTCCAAAAGCATTCTTGCCCAATCTTCGGCGTCTTTTCCGCCAGCCCCGGCAAAAATGGAAATCACCGCCGATTGTTTATCGTATTTTCCCGTAAAAAGAGATTTTAATTCCAACTGAACGATTTTTCTTTTGATTTCGTAAAATTTTTCTTCCGTGAAATTATTTTCCAGTTCGCCGATTCCTTCTTCAATTTCATCAAAATTATTTACCAAGTCTTTTGTTTCTCCAAATTCTTTTATTTTTTCTTCGGCAATGGTTCGTCCGCCTTTTTTGGCGGATTTCCAAATATCCGGATCAGCTATTTCAAATTCCAATTCCTTGAGCCGCTGGCGTTTTTTATCAATGTCAAAGCCGGCCCGATAGAAGTCGGGCTCGCTCTTTCAGTTCGTCTAATTGTTGTAATAAAGCCTCTTTCATATTGTGAGCCGGAGGTGAGATTTGAACTCACGACCTAACGCTTACGAAGCGCTCGCTCTACCACTGAGCTACTCCGGCAATATTAAAAAACCAAAGTGTCGTTTAATTTATCAATTTTCACCCTTTCCTGCTTCATTGTGTCCCGGTCTCGCAC
>CAZYZO010000023.1:0-6333 GCA_964651905.1 uncultured Candidatus Saccharibacteria bacterium
CAAGCCATTACAAAAAAACAAGTTAATATTGCCAATTATCCTTTTGCGACTATTGATCCAAATGTCGGAGTGGTAGCGGTTCCGGATGAACGTTTGGAAAAGTTAGCCAAATTAACCAATTCTAAAAAAATTGTTCCGGCCATCGTTGAATTTTATGATATTGCTGGTTTGGTGAAAGGAGCTTATAAAGGCGAAGGGTTGGGGAATCAATTTTTGTCTCATATCAGAGATGTCAGCGCCATTGTTCAAGTGGTAAGGTGTTTTTCATTGCCGGAAATTATCCACGTGGAACAAGGAGTTGACCCTATCCGGGATTTAGAAATTATAAATACGGAATTAATTTTAAAGGATTTGGAAACCGTAGAAAAAAGATTAAATAAGCTTGAGGGCGAAGCCAGAGGCGATAAAAAGAAACAAAAAGATTTTGAGATAGCTAAAAAACTGAGCGAAACATTAGGAAAAGATAAGCTAGCTTCTTCTTTAGGAGAAGAAATTTTAGATGAACCAGTGATGAAAGATATAAATCTTTTAACAGCTAAAAAGCAGATTTATTTGTTAAATGGAAGGCTGGAAGATGTTTCAGAAAAACTTAAAGAGAAAATAAGCTCGTTAGGAGCTGATTATTTGATTATTGATTTAGCTAACTCCAAAAACGAAGCTGGCTTAAACGAACTTATTGAAAAGGCTTATGAAATTTTAAATTTAATCAGTTTTTTGACAACCGGCGAAGATGAAACACGGGCATGGACAGTAAAAAGGGGAATTAAAGCGCCGCAGGCCGCCGGAGTGATTCATACTGACTTTGAAAAAAAATTTATCCGAGCCGAAGTAATCAACTGGCAGAAACTTTTGGAAGTCGGCGGCTGGCAACAAGCCAAAGAAAAGGGTTTAATAAAAACCGAAGGCAAAGATTATGAAGTTAAAGACGGCGATGTTATAGTGGTAAGACACGCCCCGTAATAAAGGTCGGAAATTCATCAAATTTTTAAATCAATATGTTGGAGCAAATCAATTTAATCAATAATTTTATAGCGCAAAATCCGGTGATTTTTTGGGCAGTTTTTATTTGGTCTCTGGCTTGGAAAGGAATAGCTTTGTGGAAATCGGCCCGGCTTAATAAAATGTGGTGGTTCATTCCTTTACTGGTAATAAATACCATGGGAATTTTGGAAATACTTTATATTTTCATTTTCAGCGAGAAAAGAAAAGCAGAATTCTCTGTAAAATCTTAATTTTTGAAAGGGGAGTGGAAAATTTGATAGGGAGGAGTGGAAGAGAAGTGGAAAAGTTTTCAAAAAGAGGGTCTAAGCCCTCTTTTATTTTATTTTTTCCAGACAGACGATGCTATTGACAATTTATTCAAAATCTTCTATAATGTAAATAGTTTTTTGAAAGATAAATAATAACCTGAAATTTCTAAAAGGAGGTAGAAATGAAAAAACTGAAAAGAATTTTCGATGAATTTAGTTGGATTTTCAAAATAGCATTGTGTTTAATATGGGTTTTATGGGCAGGTCAATTATTTGGCCCCATAAAGTCATATTTTCAACAAGAAATTCAATATCAAAAGTCTAGAGATGTACAGCTAGAAAAAGAACAGACAATTACCTTAAGGAATTTTGTTCTTGGAAAAATAGAAGCTGCAAAAGAAAAAGGGAAAAATTATAGTCCAAAAGCATACTTCGAAGATTTAAAAGAAATAAACATAAAGAAAGAAGAGCTTCGGTTTGCTTATGGAGAATCCTTTAAGATATGCCAACTTCAGAATTTATTAAACCAAAATTATCGAAAGGGTTTTTATACTGATTCTGATATATCTTTAGCAGCTTCAGATTATTCCGAATGGCGTAAGGCTGGCGGAGCAGTAGGGGAAAAAAATAGAGAAGAGATAAAGACATATTTTAGAAGTCAAGGATGGGAACAATTAGGCTTTTGGTTAATGATTTTCTATCTTAGATCTATTTTATTGTCTTTACTTCTTTATTTAGTAAGGATGACCGAGAGAAAAGGAATTCTTGAGACTATTCTTGCTGATAAAAGGAAATTTGTTTTTTCCATTCTGGCTTGGCCGCTTTGTCTGTTCAAATACCCTTATAATATAGTACGAGAAATAAGGGTAGAGGCTGAACTCAGACGATTGGGTAAGGTTTTCCGAAAGTTAACCGGGAGAGAAAAAAAATTAATTCAAGAAATTGCTAATAGTAATTTTTATTCTTCTTGGATTATTGGTTTTCATAAAAAATATGCCAATAAATTCCAGAGAGGATTAGCTATTACTTTTTTAGTAACAATCATGTTCGGAGTTTTTTTCTCTTTCACTTCCGTTTTTGCTAAAGATCTTCACATCAAAAATGTTCATCGAATAACAATAACGGTAGAAAATCAGCGATACCAATCTGGTATCAATGATTTAACAGACGGAAATTGTTTTGAAAATCAGATAGTGTTACCTATAGTTTTTAGAATAGAAAAATCAGAACAATTTGTAAGGTTAAAAAAATGTAAGAAGGTTTTTGCAAAACTGATTTTGTTTTTTAAAATAGACCATATTCCTATTTCTCCGCTTGGTTTTGAAGTATAAACCAAGTCGGAGGAAATTATTTCTTTCGACTAACAAAAGGAGGAAATAATGAGTATTTATAAAAATGTGGTCATTTTAGGAACATTCTTAGCTTTAACTTCAATCGTTAGTCTTTTCGCCAGTAACCCGGCGGACCTAACGAGTGATTCTAGACAATTCTCAGTTCAGTTTTACAAAGTTACGGTTGAAGAAGATAATCGATGGGCTTGTGCGAGCGTTCCAATCGGGCTTAAAAAAGACGTTAGTCTTGCGCTCCTAATTTGGGAAAATGATGAGGGCACTTGTGAAAGCAGAGTGATTAATTTAGCAAAGAGATTTTCAGAAAATTTCGATGCATCTTTGCTTTCAGTAGACATGTTCGGCGATCAAATTCCTTCTTCTTTGAACCAATATGTAATGCTGGATTTAAGAGGAACTTATATCAAGTTGGGAACGGTAATTCCTTTGGATTCTAGAGAAAAGATAAAAATAGGACCCAGGGTTGAAATTAAAAATCTTGGTTTCTATGCTAGTCTTTCTGAAGATAGTCAACCTTTTTGGGGAATAAGCTACAATCTAAAAGGAACGCAATTTGATTTTGCTTATTCTACAGATAGCGAAATTAATTTCTTCAGAGTTTCTCGAGGATTTCAGACCCGTTTTGGAACAATCGTTCCAGAGTTAAGAACAAGATTCACTGAAAATGAAAATTTCATCGGTGTAGGAATCGGTTTTATTCATTAACCTTGAATAATAAAAGGCCTGAGTATTTTTCTCGGGCCTTTTTATTTTATTTCTTTCACCAGCGCGTTTCGAGGAATTAATTCTTTTTGATTTGGCAAAATATAGTGCAGGTTTTTAGCATTTTGTTTTTCCGGCGTGAAAGTGTCAGTTAAAAACATCACGGTTTGGGCGGGCATCGGAATGCCACGGACATCAACGCCATTAGCTTCAACAATTACGTATTTGGGCAATGTTTGAGGTAAGTTTTTCAAGTCTTGGCCTATTCTTGTCCATTCTTGATTAAAAGCGCCGACCACCTCAGAATTTCTTCCCCAAAGGATGAAATAAGTTGTATAAGCTTCGGCAACCAAAAGAATTAGGAAAGAAACAATAAAAATATTCAAAATTTTCCTTTTATTATCATAGAGATTGCTTCCTAAATTCTTGATACCGCATGCGGTATCAAGAATTGCTTTTTTGGGATTAGATGTCTTTAAAGTTGTTTTTGAATATTTTAGGTGAATTTGCGATTTGATTATTTCGTAAAGCCAAAGTCCGCCAATGCCGGCGAAAATGAAAACCGCCGGTATCATTAAAATCGTTCGTAAAGCGTGCGGAAGTCCTTCGTTTGAAACAACCACCGGCAAAGCCGCAATAATAAGCCACGAAAATAAAATACTGAATCCTAATTTAGAATTTTTAGATTTATTATTTTTTGATAATCGGGTGATACCTATAATAATTCCGATTATAAATAATATTCCGACTGGCCAGAAAAGTTCGGGCCTGCCCGCATAATTATGCCGCCAATTAAAATCGCCGACAAAATTGAACATCCCTAAGGTTTTTAAAATGTTTATACCCAAGACTTTAAACGGGGTAGGGCCGGAAAAAATGGAAATTTGAGTTGTTCGGCCAAAGAAATCAGCGGGATTTTTCAGGAAATAAATCCCCAGAGGCAAAAATACGATTATGGTGACTGCCATAAATAAAATAGTGATGAGCCAAAATCTTTTTTGCCAATTTTCTTTGAGAGAACGAAAAAGAAAATAAATCAGAACAATTAAAATCAGTAAGGGCGTTGCCCGGTAAGCAATATAAGAATGGAAACCCAAGCCGTAGAAAAAGCCGGCAAGAATAGCAAATAGGGCATAGCGAGCTTCGCTCGATATATCGCCTTTGGCGTTATAGCGTTTAGGGTTTAAAGAATGAAATGATTTTAATAAAAAATATAATCCCCAAACCAAGAAGAAAGACGCCATTATTGCCCGGAAGCCAATCCGGGAAAAATTAATGTGCCAAAAAGATGTTGCCAAGAAAAATGAACTTAAAAGGCCTATTTTTTTATTAAATAATTCTGCGGCTAAAAAATAGACGGCTAAGACAGTTAGAATTCCAAATAAGACGCTCGGCAATCTTAATGCCCATGGTTCGTTTATTTTGAAAATTTTTAAAAATAACGCTTGGATATTAATAAACAATCCTTCCCGGCCGTTGTTCTCCGGATAAAAAACTTTGAATTGGCCGGTAGCCAACGATTCCAGAGCGTTATTGCCGTTCATCGCTTCATCTGGATAAAGCCCGGGCGGAACATTAAAAAGATTGTAAAGCCGAAAAAAAGCGGCTATAATTAAAATCAACAAAAGATAAAATTTAGGATTTTTAAGCATATTTCATATATTTTATCATGAAAAACGATTTAATGGAAAAAATTGTCAATCTTTGCAAGAATAAGGGGTTTATTAATTTGTCTTCCGAGCCTTATGGCGGTTTTTCCAGTTGTTATGATTACGGGCCATTAGGCGTTGTCTTAAAAAATAATATTAAGAAAGCTTGGTGGGAAGAAATGACGTGCCATCAAGAAAATATAGTCGGTTTGGATGCGGCGATTTTAATGTCGCCGAAGGTTTGGGAAGCGTCTGGGCATTTGACTGCTGGCTTTGCCGACGAATTAATGGAATGTAAAAAATGCCACAAAAGATTCCGTGTTGAAAGTAAAATAACTAGCAAAAAATTACCTGAAGAAATCATTGAACATATAAAGACTGAACATCCTGAAATTGAAATGGAGCCAATAGAATTCAAATCTGTGATAACAGAGAGAAGAAAATTTAATTTGATGATGAAAACTTTTGTCGGGCCGGTTGAAAATGAAGCTTCTTTAACTTATTTACGGGCGGAAACTTGCCAAGGAATTTATATGAATTTTAATTGGGTTAAAAACGCGATGCGCTTGAAAATTCCTTTTGGCATCGCCCAAATCGGCAAGGCGTTCAGGAATGAAATCACACCCGGTAATTTCATTTATCGGACCAGAGAATTTGAACAAATGGAAATGCAGTTTTTCGTCAATCCGAAAGAAGCGGATAAATGGTTTGATTATTGGAAAGAAACGAGAATGAAATGGTATTTGAATTTGGGCATTAAAAAAGAAAATTTAAGATTTCATGAGCACGAGAAAAAAGAATTGGCTCATTACGCTAGAAAAGCGATTGATATTGAATATAAATTTCCGTTTGGCTGGAATGAAATTGAGGGAATTCATAACCGCGGCGATTGGGACCTTTCTAATCATTCAAAAGCCAGCGGCCAAGATTTGTCTTATTTTGAGGAAGAAAAAAAAGAGAAATACATCCCTTATATTATTGAAACCTCGGCTGGCGCTGATAGAAGTTTACTGGCGTTTTTGATTGACGCTTATTTCGAAGTTAAAGGAGGCAGAACTGAAACCACCGAAAGCGTCAAAGAAATTGAAATTGTTTTAAAATTGGATAAAAAATTAAGCCCGGTTAAAGTTGCTGTTTTTCCGTTGGTTAAAAATAAAAAGGATTTAACCAAAAAATCCGAAGAAGTTTATAATTTACTGCGGAATAAATTTTTAGTTCAATACGACGAAATCGGTTCCATCGGCCGCCGTTATCGCCGTCAGGATGAAATCGGGACGCCTTATTGCCTGACTATTGATTTTCAAACTTTAAAAGATAATACTGTTACGGTGCGAGACCGGGACACAATGAAGCAGGAAAGGGTGAAAATTGATAAATTAAACG
>CAZYZO010000024.1:0-6150 GCA_964651905.1 uncultured Candidatus Saccharibacteria bacterium
AAAAATATCTTTTTGGCAGATAGTTTTGCTTATTTATACCGCTTCTTTTCTAAGAGGTTTTTTTGAGAATTTCGCTAATTTTTACAATCAAGATCGGATGACGGGCCTAATTGACGTTTTTTTCCATTACCCTTTTTGGTTTTTCGGCGTTTTCATTTCGGCCTTCATCCTTTTAAAATTTCTTACCCGGGAAAAAATCGAGAAAGTAAGCCGAGTAGGAGCAATGTTTTCCTGGGTTATTATCTTAGCACCCATTTTAGATCTTATTATCCGTAAAGGAAATCAGATACGTTATGCTTTTATTGTCGGCAATTTCCCCGACCTTATCCAATCGTTTTTCTCGTTTTTCGGCGGCGTTATCGGCGGAATGCCGGGTGCCACCCTTGGCATGAAAATAGAAATCTTGCTGGGAATATTGGGCGTTGGATATTATGTTTTTCATAAAACGAAAAAAATCAGCCGCGCTCTCGCCTCCGCCTTGATTTTTTACCTTGTTATTTTCATTTTTTTAAGTTTACCGACCTTCATTTTTGCCGCCAAAAACGCTCTCTCGGAAAATCCCCAGCCGATTACCTATCAAACCATCAGTGATTTTTATTATAGACAAGACCCGGCTAATTCTTTTACCAAAGACAGAACTTTCATTTTTGAAAATAGCCCTTACGAATTAACCAAAGCCCAAACCGTCAATAATCACTATTCCGTGAGTCTTTCCATAATTTTTCTGATAATTGACGTCTTCTTGTTGGGATGGTGGTTTTGGCTGTACAACGCAAAAAAATTTATCGCCGTCATAAAAAATTTTCGGTTCTTTAGAATAACTCATTATTTTTTAATGGCTTCATTCGGAATTTACCTGGGCATAAAATTTTCCGGATACCATCTTAATTCTTTATTCGATTTCCTTTCTTTCGCCTCTTTATTTTTATGTCTGCTGTTCGCCTGGCTATTTTCCGTTTGGGAAAATGACGAAGAAGATATGGAAATTGACCAACTTTCCAATTCGGACAGGCCACTCGTAAAAGGCTTTCTGACATCGGAAGAATGGCGCAATTTAAAATATCTGTTTCTTTTTCTCGCGTTAAGTTTCGCTTTTTTGGGAGGATTTTATTTATTGACCTTTGCCCTACTGTTTTTGATCTCTTATCACATTTATTCCGCACCTCCGTTGCGCCTTAAAAAATTTTTCGGCATTTCTTCCTTATTAGTTGCGTTAAACGCTTTAATCGCCGTCTGGATGGGATTTTTTATGGCCGCGGGAACGGAAAATTTGCGGGTTTTCCCGGCAGAATACACTCTCGGGATATTGATGATTTTCTTTCTGGCCGAACATGTTAAAAATTTGAAAGACGTTGAAGGCGACAAAAAAGAAGGTATCCAGACTTTGCCAGTCTTTTTTGGATTAAAAAACGGAAAATTGATAACTGGCATTTTCGCGTTTTTTGCGTTGCTTCTAGTACCGATCATATTTTATTTGAATATAATTACTTTTCTCACCGCCGCAATTTTCGGAATGGCCCTTTTTCTCGCGATTAACGCGGAAAAATTCAAAGAAAAATATGCCTTTATAATTTATTTTATTTTTGCGGCTGTTTTTATGGCCGAAACCGTTATACTTCCTTTATTAATATAAAATTGAAACACAAATGGCACGCGTAAAAGTTTGAATTTTATCCAAAAGACACAACAATAAAAATAAATAAAAAAGACGGTTTACTTAAAAACCGTCTTTTTGCTTGTAAAAGACATTGCCTCAAACAGAATGAACCTCAGTAGTAATCGAATCGGAGAAAAATCCTCTTCTTCGAGTAGTCCTGGCAATAATTCCTTTACCGTTAAGTGCAAATATCTCCGCTGGTTTAGACGCGATGTTTTCATGTGTGCCCGCTAAAATTTTATTTATCATAACATCGCTGGCAAAATGAGGAGCTTGTTCAGCTAGAGCTGTTAATGGATCTTTTCTTTCCAGAATACATCCTCCGCCATAACCATAAGACGAGAGAGGATAACTACCAGGAAGAAAAGATCTATTGGTCCCTGTTTCTATTGGAAACATTTTTCTCACCTCCTTTGTTTTTTTAATTTCCTGCTGGTCGGCAAAATATCTTATTATTCTTGCTATAATCATGAGGGGTATACCAATTTTGAGTATTGGGAACACTTCGGGATGATAAGCCGCAAGAATTAACAACCCAATTATCCCCACCACCATAACAACATTTATTCTTGAATTAGGCATTTTTATCACCTCCTTTTTTCAAATTTTTTAAAAGATCTAATAATTTTATGATGAATGATTATTTTATTTTTGTCAAGGGTAATCTTTATCAAGTAGTTAAAAAAATTATATAATATTTACAGGGTTAAATTCTCGCATAAAAAGTTCAAATTTTGTTCAAGACAGGCAGCCAATATATGAAACAACAAATTGTCGTAATCCACGGCGGAACTAGTTTTAAAACTTACAAAAAATATCTTAAATTCCTTAAATCTTATCAGCTTGATTTTGGACGCATTCAAAAAAGAAAGAAAGATTGGAAAGAAAATTTAAGCAAAAAACTTGGTAAAAAATTTGAGGTTATTTTTCCGACAATGCCCAATAAAAGAAACGTCAAGTATTTGGAATGGAAAATTTGGTTTGAAAAGTTTTTCCCCTATTTTAAATCAGGAATTATCTTAATCGGTCATTCTCTTGGCGGTATTTTTCTGGCGAAATATCTGTCTGAAAATAAATTCCCGAAAAAAATAAAAGCCACTTTTTTAGTGGCGGCGCCCTATTATAATGTGCCGAATTTCAATTTACGTAAAGATTTACGTAAACTGGAAAAACAAGGCGGAAAAATATTTATCTACTATAGCCAAAATGATCCGATAGTACCGTTTGCTGATTTTAAAAAATACCAAAAAAATTTAAAAACAGCTGAAAAAAGAATTTTCAAAAATAGAGGCCATTTTAACCAAGAAAATTTTCCCGAACTGGTTAAAGACATTAAAAAGATTTATATTTAATAATATATCTTAAATTATTACGTAAATTTATAGAATATGAATAGTAAAAAATTCCTCTTCGTATCTAAAGATAGTTTAAGTGGCGACTTGGCAGTTCAATTATTAAATGAGGGGCACGACGTAAAATTTTATTTTGAGGATAAAGACAGCAAAGATGTTTATAATGGTTTTATAGAAAAAGTTGATGACTGGAGAAAATACCAAAATTGGGCGGATGTAATAATTTTTGATGATGAGAACTTTGGTAATTATGCAGATAAGCTAAGAAAGAAAGGTAGATTAGTTATAGGTGGTAGCAAATATACCGACAGATTGGAAATTGATAGAAATTTTGGACAAGCAGAATTAAAAAAAAATCATATTAAGATAGTATCCATTTGGAATTTCAATAAATACGATAAAGCTATTGATTTCATCAAAGCTAATCCGGGTAGGTATGTATATAAACCAAGTGGTAATAATCAATCTGGAGATAAGAGGCTTATTCTTATTTCTCAAAAAGAGGATGGGACTGATCTCCTTGAATTTTTATTTCAAAATAAGAAGTTTTTGAAAAAGAAGAATCATAGATTTGTATTACAAAAATTTATAGATGGTGTCGAAATTGCGGTCGGTGCATTTTTCAATGGAACAGATTTTATATATCCCATAAATGTAAATTTTGAACATAAACATTTATTTTCCAAGAATTTGGGTCCGATGACTGGCGAGATGGGAACACTTATGTTTTGGTCAAAGGCAAATTCTATTTTTCGTTCAACGTTAGCAAAAATGAAGTCCTCACTAAAAAAATCTGGATATATAGGATATATAGACTTAAATTGTATCGTAAATGAAAACGGCATTTCCCCTCTGGAATTTACTTCAAGGTTCGGATATCCAACGATTCAGATTCAGCTTTCAGGAATTCTGGATAAAGCGGGAGATTGGTTGTTCAAACTTGCTAAAGGAATTAAATTCAGATTATCTACTAAGAAAGGGTTCCAAGTTGGTGTTGTGGTTGCAACACCACCAGTGCTGTCGGAGGGAGATGATATAAAAATAGTAAAAACATTTAGAAATATCGCTATTAATTTAAAAGATGGGAAAAATTTAAAGAATATTCATATTGGTGATATTAAAAAAGATAAGAACGATATTTGGCGAATAGCCGGGTCTAGCGGCTGGTGTTTGGTTGTTACAGGAACAGGACAAACAGTACAAAGAGCTCGAGCAAAAGCCTATAAAGAAATTAAAAACATAAGTATTCCAAGCATGTTTTATCGAGGTGATATTGGATCAAGGTGGTCAAAGGAAAGTAAGAAATTAAAAACTTGGGGTTATATTTAATTTGGGTCGCCGCCAAAATCTATGCTTATCAAAGAAATATTAAGTCGCCGGGCAATAAAAGAATATAAACCCGATGAGGTGACAGATAAATAATGGTAAATAAAATCGCTTCCGTTAATGGAAGCGATTTTTTATTATTGATTAACTGGTTTGGCTGGTAACTCTGGCTCTGTAACGTACATCTGTATGCGTTACTGGGCTGGCCTGATCTGAATTGATTGCGCGGTGACGCTGCCATTAGAATTTGTTGTTCCTGTAATTGTCGCCTGTTCCCCTACTATCAAATCATCAATAGTTCCTGAAGCTGTTTTTTGAACCTGGGTTGATTCAGATAGAAAAACAATTTTTGACCCGCCGTTATTTAATTTAACCGTAATACTTTTATCATCCTTAGAAATAATTTCTCCGGCGAGAAAATTTCCATTTCCAGAAACCTTCATTGTTCCTCTAGCGCCGACATTAGCACCAATATTTGCTTGCTGAAAACGATTCTGATTAGATAACACAGTTTTACTTTCTCCATATTTCATCCCGCCGAAAAAAGTACCAACTCCAACCACTAATATTGCTATAATAAAAATCGGTAATAACTTTTTCATATTTGATTATTTTTTATTTTAATTCGACCTATTTAAAATTATTCGTAACGTAAAGCTTCTATCGGGTTAAGTCCAGCGGCTCTTCTGGCCGGATAATAACCGAAAATAATTCCTATCGCTGCCGAAACGCCAAATGCCAATATTACCGACAACAAAGAGACTTTAGTATTAGTAATGCCAAACTGCGAAATTACAAGAGAAGCAAGCCATCCCAAAAAAATTCCGATTGCTCCGCCGATAAAAGTAAGCATTACCGATTCTGTTAAAAACTGGAGATTAATGTCTTTTCTTTTGGCGCCGACAGCTTTCCGCAATCCTATTTCCCGCGTTCTTTCGGTGACAGTCGTCAACATCATATTCATTATTCCAATGCCGCCAACAATCAAAGAAATCCCGGCAATAGAACCAAGAAGCATCGTAAGAGTATTGGTTATTGAAGAAGCACTTTCAATAATATCGGCCTGATTCATAATGCTAAAATCAGCCAGCGAAGAATCAGAAATATTATGGCGGCTCAATAATAACGCGGTGATTTCATTTTGCATTTCCGTCATTGAATTTTGATTGACTGCCTGAACGCTAATAGTAGTCACATAATCTCCGCCGCTCAAAAAACGCTGAGCAGTTGATAAAGGAATAAAAATCATATCATCCTGGCTGCTAAAGCCGCTTCCTCCTTTTTCTTTTGTAACCCCAATAACTTTGAAATTAATTTTATTAATACGGATGGTCTGGCCTATCGGATCCGTATTTATTCCAAAAAGATCTTCACTTACCGTAGGGCCAATCACCGCCACTTTTGATAAATTAATTACATTTTGGTCGGAGATAAACAAACCCTCCGCAATTTCAACGTTTCGTACGGTCGGATACGCGGCGGTGGTTCCAATAATCGAAGTATTGGTATTCGTTCCTTTTGCCGTAACCTGATAGCGGCCGGAAAGCTCGGGCGCCACCGCTTTCGCCAGGGTAATTTCCTGTTTTATGGCATCGGCATCTGTTTGTTTAAGAGTTTGCGCCGAACCCCGACCCGAGCTTACCTGATAGCCAGTTCCTCGTTGAGCGCCAGGCATTATCATAACCAAATTTGAACCGATAGATTGAATGCTAGATTGAATGGAAGATTGCGCTCCTTGGCCGATAGAAATCATTGTAATTACCGAGCCGATGCCGATTACAATGCCAAGAATCGTTAAAATTGAACGCGTTTTGT
>CAZYZO010000025.1:0-2728 GCA_964651905.1 uncultured Candidatus Saccharibacteria bacterium
TTCTTCCCTTTTATTGGCGTGCATTCGGACAATTCTTCCAATTCGTTCTTTTTCATTTTTGGTCGTATTTAAAATATAAGTGCCTCGGCTAAGCTTGCCGCCGTAAACTCTGAAATAAGTTAAATTGCCGATGAACGGATCAGTGGCAATTTTAAAAGCCAAAGCGGTAAATGATTCATTGTCATCGGGTTTTCTTATAATTTCTTTCCCAGTTTTCGGGTCAGTTCCTTTGACCGGCTTAAGTTCAATTAAATCAAGAGGTGAAGGCAAATAATCAATAACCGCGTCAAGGACTGATTGAATTCCTTTATTTTTTAAAGCGGACCCGCAAAGAACAGGTATTAATTTATTGTTGATGGTCGCTGTTCTAAGAGTCACCTGTATTTCTTCTTCGCTGATTGCGCCTCCTTCCAGATATTTATGCAATAATTTATCGTCCTGCTCCGCCACTTTCTCCACTAAATTATGTCTGACTTTCTCTGCTTCTTGTTTTAAAGATTCCGGGATTTCTTTTTCAATTCTTTTCTCTCCGTGCTCACCTTCAAAATAAAAAGCTTTCATTCTGATTAAATCAATTATTCCTTCAAATTTTGATTCCAAACCGATAGGCAGATTTATAGGCACGGCATTGGGATTAAGCCTTTCCTGAATTGATTTTAATGAGTTGTAAAAACTGGCGCCCAATCTATCCATTTTATTGATGAAACAGATTCGCGGAACTTTATATTTATCCGCCTGGTGCCAAACAGTTTCCGATTGCGGTTCAACACCAGCCACGCCGTCAAAAACCACCACTCCGCCGTCCAGCACCCTTAATGACCTTTCCACTTCAACCGTGAAATCAACGTGGCCGGGCGTATCAATAATATTTATTCGATGTTCGTATTCTTTTCTTATTTCTTTCTCATCTCTGTCGCCGGTTAAACGATGAGTAGGCGTCCAAAAACAAGTGGTGGCGGCCGCCGTTATTGTAATTCCTCTTTCTCTCTCCTGTTCCATCCAGTCCATAATCGCTTCTCCTTCATGGACCTCGCCGATTTTATGGGAAATGCCGGTATAAAAAAGAATTCGTTCAGTAACGGTGGTTTTGCCAGCGTCAATATGCGCTATTATTCCTATATCTCTGTATTTTTCTAAAGGATAAAGTCGGGGCATAATCTATCTTCTGGCAAAATGAGCAAACGCGCGGTTGGCTTCAGCCATTTTATAAACTGTCTGTTTTTTCTTAATAGCAGCTCCTTCGTTCTTTGAGGCTAAAATTATTTCTTCAGCTAATTTTTCCGCCATCGGTTTCCCTTTGACTGACTTGGCCGCCTCAATAATCCATTTACAAGCAAGGAAAAATTTTCTTTCCGGCCTGACTTCCCGAGGTACTTGATAATTGGCGCCGCCGATTCGGCGAGACGCGACTTCTTGAATCGGTGAAGCGTTTTCTATGGCTTTATTAAAAACATCCACAGGATTCTGCTTTGTTTTTTCCTGAATATTATCAAAAGCGCTGTAAAGAATTTTTTCCGCTACGGCTTTTTCGCCTTTTTTTAATAAATAATTAATAAACCGGCTGATGGCGATACTTTCGTATTTTGTGTCCGGCTGATGAAATTTTTTATATTTTCGTTTCTTGCGCATTTTATTTTGGTCGTTTTACGCCGTATTTGCTTCGCTCCTGCTTTCTGCCTTCAACGCCCGTGGTATCAAGCATTCCTCTGACAATATGATACCTGACGCCCGGTAAATCCTTGACTCTCCCGCCCCGAATAATTACCACCGCGTGTTCTTGTAAATTATGACCGATGCCGGGAATATAAGCCGTTACTTCCTTGCCATTAGTCAGTCTTATCCTGGCGACTTTTCTTAAGGCCGAATTCGGTTTCTTGGGTGTCGTGGTAAAAACTTTCAAACAGACTCCCCTTTTGAAGGGCGAAGAGAAATTAACGGGTTTATTTTTTTTAGTGTTGAAACTAAAAGTTAAAGCCGGTGATTTCGGCTTTGTTTTGAATGTTTTCCTGCCTTTTTTTAACAATTGATGAATCGTGGGCATTTTTATTTTTTCTAAAACCGATAGATAAAAAATAGCAAAATAACTCAGCTATGTCAATAAAATTTTTGTCTAAAAATAACTTCTTCCTACTATTAAGCCAAATAAAAAATTGGTTAAAGACCCAAGAAAAAAATAGGCAATAATTATTCCGATGAATAATCCGAAAATTCCCATTTGCATTACATAACCCCACTGTTTCGGAAACAAATCATAAACTATTTTTGAGCCGTCAAACGGCGGAAAAGGCAAAAGATTGAATAAAAACAATATAATATTTACAAAAACAACAAAAGCAATCAAAGAAATGAAAATTTTTCCGAAACTAAGAGCCAAAATTAAACCGCCAAAAAAACGAATTCCCAACCCTAAAATCAAAGCAATTAAAAAATTCGCTCCTGGTCCGGCAATCGCCACTTTTAAATTCCCGAATTTTTTATCTCGCAAATTATTAGGATTGTATGGGACTGGTTTGGCTGAGCCGAAAATAAATCTACCGCCGGATAAAGTAAAAATCATCAGCGGCAAAAGAACAGAACCATAAAGATCTAAATGTTTAAGGGGATTAAAAGTCAGCCGGCCCATATCTTTAGCGGTCGAGTCGCCCAATTTATAAGCCATCGCGCCGTGGCATACTTCGTGAATAATAATGGAAAAAAGAAAAACTAAAAGCTGAAAAGCTATAAACAT
>CAZYZO010000025.1:2828-4721 GCA_964651905.1 uncultured Candidatus Saccharibacteria bacterium
AATTCATCGGGCAGGCTCATAATTTTTCCGAATTGCTCCTGAGCTGATTCAGTAATACCGATATAATTATTTAGACTCTTACTCATTTTTTCTTTGCCGTCCAAACCAATCAATAATGGCATTGTTATTACTTCCTGAGGTTCTCGGCCCATTTTTTTCTGCAATTCCCGTCCAGCCAACATATTAAAAATCTGGTCGCTTCCGCCGATTTCAACATCGGCTTTTACCATTACTGAATCGTAAGCCTGCATTAACGGGTATAAAAGTTCGTGAAGATGAATCTCTGTGCCGCTTTTTATTCTTTCAGAAAAATCATTCCGTTCCAAAATCTGCGCTGTGGTGAATTTGGCGGTTAAGTTTAAAATGTCGGCTAATTTCATTTTTAAAAACCATTGACTATTTCTGTAAATTTTTATTTTCCTAGTATCCAAAATTTTCCCTACTTGCTTAAAATAGGTTTGAGTATTTCTTTTTATTTCAATATCGCTTAATTGCGGCCGGGTTTTGTTTCGTGCTGAAGGATCGCCTATTTTTGAAGTGAAATCTCCGATTATAAAAACCACTTCGTGGCCCAAATCTTGAAATTCTTTAAGTTTCTTCAAGCAAATAGAATGGCCCAAATGTAAATCAGGCGCTGTCGGATCAGCACCGAATTTAATCTTTAATTTTTTGCCAGAATTCAGTTTTTTTTCTAAACTTTCTTTTTGGATAATTTCAACTATTCCGCGGTTTAAAAGATTTTTTATTTTATCATCCATTTGCAATATTTTATTTTTTAATTTAACATTTTAAGATATGAGAAAATGTGCAATTTGCGGAAAAACTTCGGTTATCGGCGGCTCAAGAAAGAAGCTTCGAGGTAAGTATAACCCAACTAACCAAAAAAGAAAATATCCTAATTTACAGTGGGTTCGTTTGTCTGCTGATAGCAAAAGAATAAAAGCCTGCACTCAGTGTATTAAAGCGCTTTCAAGAAGAAAATCCTAATTCTTTAAATTTAATTTTTCCCGGGCTATGGGGTAATGGTAGCCCGCGTGCATGGCCCAGCACTAAAATTTTCGGGGTGTAGTATAGTGGTAGTACACATGCATGGGGTGCATGTAGTCCGAGTCCGATTCTCGGCACCCCGACTAAAAAAATAATCATCAATCAAATGATATATTTTGATTACGCTTCAACAACGCCCGTTGATAAAAGAGTTTTAAAAGCGATGCAGCCGTATTTTTCCGATAAATTCGGCAACCCTGCGTCTTTGCATAATTTTGGCGTTGAAGCGTTAGACGCTTTGAAACAAAGCCGGAAAATTATCGCCAAGGCATTGAATGCCAATCTAAAAGAAATTATTTTCACTGGCTCTGCGACTGAAAGCAATAATCTGGCTTTAAAAGGCGTTGCTTTGGCACGCCGAAGTCTTGGCGGAGGCAGGCCTCATGGTCATATTATAATTTCTTCAATTGAACATGCTTGTGTTATAGAATCCGCCAAATGGCTGGCTAAGAACGGTTTCAAAACCACAATCATTCCAGTTAATAAATACGGTCTTGTAAATCCTCAAGATGTAAAAAAAGCCATCAGGAAAGACACAATTTTGGTTTCCATAATCCATGCCAATAATGAAATCGGAACAATCCAGCCAATCGCCGAAATCGGGAAAATCTGCCGACAGAAAAAAGTTCTATTTCACACTGACGCCGCTCAATCTTTTGGAAAAATTCCTCTTGATGTCAAAAAAATGAATATAGATTTATTAACTGCTTCCTCTCATAAAATGTATGGGCCTAAAGGCGCAGCTTTACTTTATATTAAAGAAGGAATAAAAATTGAACCGATTCTTCATGGCGGAGAACAAGAATTCGGCCTGCGCTCTTCAACTGTCAATGTTCCGGCAATCGT
>CAZYZO010000025.1:4821-6034 GCA_964651905.1 uncultured Candidatus Saccharibacteria bacterium
GATGAGCTGATTAGAAAAATTCTAAAAACAATCCCCTATTCTTATTTAAACGGCCATCCAAAAAAACGCCTGCCAAATAATATAAATCTGCGTTTTGACGGCGTTGAAGGCGAAGCAATTGTCAGTCGCTTGAATGAATTAGGCGTTGCTGTTTCCACTGCTTCGGCTTGCGCTTCGCCGAAACTTGAGCCTTCGCGCGTGCTTTTGGCTTGCGGTTTGAAACACCAACAAGCCCATAGCTCCATAAGAATCACCTTAGGCAGATTTACCAAGAAAAAAGATGTAAATTATTTAATTAAATCACTCCAAAAAGTCGTTAAAGACTTGAGAAAAATTTCGCCATTTTGGAAAAATGCCTAACATCTATTCAAAGCAAATAATGAAGCGCTTTCTGAAGCCGAAAAATGTCGGAGTGATGGAAAATTACGATGGCATTGGAAAAATCGGAAACCCGGTTTGCGGCGATGTTTTATGGCTTTATATTAAAGTTGGTAAAAACGAGAAAGGCAAAGAAATTATCAAAGACGCTAAATTCCAAACCCTCGGTTGCGCGGTCGCCATCGCTAACGGAAGCTTATTGACTGAAATGATTATCGGAAAACCCATAAAAGAAATAGAAAAAATGACCCAGAAAGATTTGATTAAAAAATTAGGAAAAGTTCCACCGATAAAAATCCATTGCTCTTTTCTGGCAATGGATGCTTTAAGAGAAGCAATTGATGACTATAGAAAAAAATAAAAAAATTGTTGTTGGTCTTTCCGGCGGAGTGGACTCCGCCGTTTCTTTACTTTTGCTGAAAAAACAGGGCTGGGAGCCGATTGGCGTTACTTTGAAATTGCCGGTTTGGCATAGCCGTAAAAATCTTCTTCGGGAGAACGTCTGCTGTACCGCCGAATCCGTAAATGTCGCAAAATTAATCTGTAAAAAATTAAAAGTCCCCTATTTTTTGATTGACGCTAAAAAAGATTTTACTAAAAAAGTAATCAATTATTTTATTTCCGAGCTAAAAAATAACAGAACGCCAAACCCCTGCGTTGTTTGCAATCGCGACTTTAAATTCAAAAAATTGTTTGAAATCGCCAAAAAAATGAAAGCCGATTACGTGGCGACCGGACACTATACCCGCATTCATAAACTAACAACTAACAACTCAAAACTTAAAACCCAAAAATTTGAACTTTTGACGGCTAAAGACAAAGAAAAAGACCAAAG
>CAZYZO010000026.1:0-4805 GCA_964651905.1 uncultured Candidatus Saccharibacteria bacterium
GACGGTCTGAACCCAGCTCACGTACCCTTTTAAATGGCGAACAGCCATACGCTTCCGACCTTCTTCAGCCGGGCGCTAGGGTGAGCCGACATCGAGGTGCCGAGCGAGGTCGTCGATATGGACTCTCGAACCTCACCAGCCTGTTATCCCCGGGGTAGCTTTTATCCGTTGTCTCCGACCTTCCTATAAAGGATCGTCGGGTCACTAAGTTCTGCTTTCGCATCAGCTCGACATGTTTGTCTCGCTGTTAAGCCGGCTTGTGCCTTTACACGTCGCGCCCGATTTCCATCCGGGCTAAGCCGACCTTAATAAACTCCTCCGTTACTCTTTGGGAGGATTCCGCCCCAGAAAAACTGCCCGCCAGACACTGTCCCCTGTCGTTTTTTCCGCCAAGGTTAGAATTTAAAATTTTAAAGATGGGTGTTTCATTGTTGACTCCAGCCCGACCGAAATCGAACCTTCGAAGTCTCCCCACTACGCTACGCATTAAAATCTTAAAGCCAATATCAAGCTACAGTAAAGCTCCCGGGGTCTTTTCGTCCCGTTGCAGGTATCCCGCGTCTTCACGGGAATCGCATTTTCACCGAGCTCATCCTCGAGACAGTTCTTCGATCGTTACGCCTTTCATGCGCTTCAGAACTTACCTGAAAAGGAATTGCGCTACTTTAACACAGTTATAGTTACTGCGGACATTGACGAGGGCTTCGGGCACTTAGCTGTCCTGCTTGCGCAGAACAACCAGCACCGTTAACCTTCTCGCATCGGTCAGGCGTCACCCCCTATACATCCTCTTACGAGTTAGCAGGGAGCTGTGTTTTTGATAAACAGTCGCCAAAGATACTTTCGCTGCGTCCCGATTTCCTTTTGATATAATCTGAGGTTATCGGGAAGGCCTTATTGCGAACTTACGGCCGCTTTTTTGCCGAGTTCCTTAAGGATGACTCACTCGTTCCCCTGAGGCTTCTCGCCTCACCCACCTGTGTCGGTTTACGGTACGGTTTCTATTGTTCTAATTTTAGAGGTTTTTCTCGGAAAGCTCTTCAGTTGAATTATTCCGGCAAAAACCGAAACTTACGTCAATTTGCGAATTTCGCCATTAAAGGCAATCCGACAGATTTTCTAGCCGGACAATTCTTAAAATCAACGACGCCAAACCATTAAGGCGCTCAACTTTATTTCTTTCGTCACCCCATCAAAAACAACAGAAGGTGGCGAATATTTACGCCATGTCCATCAGCTGCGGCTTTCGCCATTGCCTAAGGACCGCCTAACCCGTGGTTGATTACCATTGCCACGGAAACCTTGGATTTTCGGGGTCCCGATTTCGCATCGGGATTGGTGGTTACTCATGCCAACATTCTCTCTTCTAACCGCTCCAGCCCGACTCACGTCGAACCTTCAGTGCAATTAAAATGCTCTCCTACCATCAAGTACGTAATAAATTACGTACTCAATTCGCGTCGTCGGTGATTTGCTTTAGCCCCGGTAAATTTTCGGCGCATCAAGTCATCGAATAGTGAGTTGTTACACACTCTTTAAAGGATGGCTACCTCTAAGCCAACCTCCTATCTGTCTCTGACCCAATACTACCTTTAACACTTAGCAAATACTTAGGGACCTTAGACGGCGATTTGGGCTGTATCCCTTTTGACCATGAAGCTTAGCCCCCACAGTCTGACTGCCGGAAAACAATTTCTGGTATTCGAAGTTTGATTGGTTAGTCGAGCTTTCGCCCTTTACTAACCATCCAGTGCTCTACCCCCAGAAATCTCTTATCCGACGCTAGCCGTAAAGCTATTTCGGAGAGAACCAGCTATTCCCAAGCTCGATTAGCTTTTCACTTCTTACCTCAACTCATCCGAAAGTTTTGCACAACTAACCGGTTCGGACCTCCTCCAGATTTTAATCTGGATTCATCCTGGTCAAGGTAAGCTCGCTTGGCTTCGGGTCTTACTCCTTATCTTTTTCTTCCGATAAATCGGAAAAAACGCGCTATTAACGCTCGCTTTCACTATGCCTCCGTCCCGTAGGACTTAGACAAAGATAAGAAGTAAAGTCGTTGGCTCATTCTTCAATAGGCACACGGTCATCCAGCTCTTTCTTGCGAAAGAGCAGACTTCCGTTCCTTGTAAGCATATGGTTTCAGATTCTATTTCATCGGCCTCACCGGCCTACTTTTCACCTTTCCCTCACGGTACTTGTTCACTATCGATCATCAGAAGTATTTAGCCTTGCCAGATAGTTCTGGCGGATTTTCTCGACGCATTCATTTGTCGAGATATTTAAGAAAAAACACTGAAGAGATTTTTAGCTTTCGTCTAAAGGACTTTCACCTGCTTTGGTTCCGCTTTCCATCGGATTTGACTAGCCAAAAATTTTGTAACTCTTTCTTATCCCACTCATTGCTCAGGAGTTTAAATTCCTAAGCAATAAGCGAGACAGAGTATTAGTCTTGCAACCTCACAATTCCGATTAAAAAAATTAATCGTAACAGTGATTTAGGCTCTTCCCTTTTCGCTCGCCGCTACTAAGAGAATAAACGTTTGTTCTTTTTTCCTCCGCTTAATGAGATGTTTCACTTCAGCGGGTAAGCTCCCCGATTTAATTATCGGGGTCATTGAGGTTTACTCAATGGGGTTCCCCCATTCGGACATCCCCGGATCGCAGATTGCTAAGCATCTCCCCGAGGCTTATCGCAGCCACGCCACGTCCTTCATCGCCTTCTGATGTCAAGGCATCCACCATACGCTCTTAATTCCCAAAATTTTTCAGGAAACGAGATCTCGGATATTTCCCGCCCAATTTTTACTTTAAAAAATTTGACGGGCTATCACATAAATTTATTGATCTGATATTAAAATTTCAAAGATCTGGCTCGGCTGATTTCAGTTTTACTGGAATTTCTTTAATTAAAAAACCGCCTCACCGACGGATTTTAACTCAAGCAAAAAACAAAACGCCTGAATTTTTCATCCGCCTTGTATGTCAAAAACTTTCTTCATAGACATTATAAGTATAGGCAAGCCAATATTAATGTCAAGCCCTCGGTTCATGCAAGGGCAAAACTAAATAAAGGGAGACTAGAGGGATTTGAACCCTCTCTAACAGGGCCACAGCCTGTTGTGCTGCCATTACACCATAGCCTCCATATATCTTCGTCTTAATATTAATAAAAAACGGAAAATCTTGCAATAAAATTTTATTTTTTTTAGAATAAATGAATTGCCTCGGTAGCTCAGTGGTAGAGCGCTTCCCTGAAGAGGAAGGCGTCGGTGGTTCGATTCCGCCCCGAGGCACAATTTAAAAAATTCTTTATTGCATTTTCCTTTAAATTATGTTATATTAAATTTATTATCGGATTAATAGTAATCTGGTAATTATTGCTATAGGTTGGCGATAAAAGATAAAATCTGAACCTTTAAAATTAAATAAGGAGGGTAAAGTGAAAACGCGAGAAAAGACGAGGTTAATTGTTCGCTTAATTGTAGTAAGTTTTGGACTGTTAGTAATGACTCTCTTATTATCAAATAATAAGAGTTGTCCATTTTTTCTGATCGGATTTTTTAATAAGCATTAAATTCTGAACCTCCTTTCTTTAAGGTAAATGGTCTGGATTAAAAACCGGGCCATTTTTATTTTTTAAAATTCCTACTTTATAGCGAATTGAATATTCGATATATCGGGCATAATGCCCACTACAAAATAATTGTTTCTTCTTCTAACTCTAAATCAAATTTTTCTTTTACTTTTTCTTTAATAATTTTTATTAGCTCTTTTACTTCTTCTATTTTGGCTTTGTCCAAATTCACGATAAAATTGGCGTGTTTTTCGGAAATCTGAGCATCGCCGATTCTTCGGCCTTTCAAACCGCAGGATTCTATTAAATAACCGGCAGGAAATTTTCCTCCCTGAATTTTTTCTTGAGGAACAAGCTTCAAAAAATCAGCTTTATTTCTCAATTTATCAATAACTATATTTTTGAAAAAACTGCCTGATGAACGCTGGGAAGGAATTCGTTCTTTTCTTTTTTCTAAAATTTCTTTAATAATTTTCTCGCTTTCTTTTTTATCGCCCTTTTCCAGTTTTAATTCCACTTCCCAGATAATTTCCTGATTTTGATTTTCTTTAAATCTGGAATGCCGATAATCAAATTCGCATTCTTTATGAGAATATTTTTTTATCTTCCCTTCTTTATCCATTATTGAAACCGAAACAACGAATTCCGAAATACTATAGTCAAATGCGCCGCAGTTACAAGCAACCCCTCCTCCGATAGTACCGGGAATGCCAACTAGCCACTCTAAACCAGTAAATCCTTTATTAACCGATTCTCTAACTAACTGAGCTAAAGTCTTGCCGGCGCCAACTGTAGCTTTATAATCTGAAATTTGAAATTCGTTATTTGAAATTTTTATCACTAAACCCTTGAATCCTTCATCCGGAAATAAAACATTACTGCCTTCACCTAAAACAAAAAAAGATAAATTTTTCTCTTTTACAAAATCAAGTGCTTCTTTTAATTCTTCTTGTGATTTAACAATCGCGAAATATTTGGCTGGTCCGCCGATTCCAAAAGTGCAATGGTCCGCCAAAATTTTATTCTTTATTATTTCTAAAGTCATATTTAATGAGAATTATAAAATTCCATATCTAACTACACAATACTTGATTTTTAAAAGAGAATATATTAATATTTTTATCTCGGGGTGTAGCTTAAGGCTACTAAAGGTAAAGCTCTCGGCATGGTGCCGAGAAATTGGATGGTTCGAACCCTCCCACCCCGACCACTGCTCTTTAACAAAATT
>CAZYZO010000027.1:0-4800 GCA_964651905.1 uncultured Candidatus Saccharibacteria bacterium
CAAAACCGCTATACGTGGGTGCAATTCCCACCATGGCCTCCAAAGCCCGGGTGGCGGAATCGGTATACGCAAAGGACTTAAAATCCTTGACTCGAAAGGGTTTGTGGGTTCGAGTCCCACCCCGGGCACCAGAATTAGTAAAAATCATTTGAAATTAAAAATCCCCGATATTTATCGGGGGTTTTTAATTAAATTTCACTTTTAGTTTTTTGGTTTTTTGCTTATTGAGTTTCGGTAAAACAATTTTTAAGACTCCGTTTTTTAAAGCCGCTTGAGCTCTATCTGGATCAACCTCCTGAGGAAGCACCACTGACCTAGAAAATCTTCCCCAATAACACTCCTGAAATAAATAATCTTTTGTTTCAACTTTTTCAATTTTTTCTCTTTTGCCCCGTATGGAAATCGAATCTGAAGTGATGGAAATATCCAAATCTTCGGGATTTACCCCGGCCACCGCCGATTCAACGATAATAGAGCTGGATGTCTGATAAACATCCAAGATCAAAGAACCTTCCGCTTCTTCAAAAAAGTCCGGTTCAATAATTGAACTTTCATCGGAAAGTATTTTTGGTTTTTCAACCAACTCCTGAGACGCTTCGATTTTCCCCTTACTTTTAATCTTTGGCTTCCTGATTAAAGGCTCTGTCTCTTTTTTGTTGCCTCCTTCTTCAACTCCTAAAAGTTTGGCAAAAAAATCTTTTTTATCGTTATCACTCATGGATTTTTCTTTCTTAATTGGTCAAAATCTAAAAATATGAAAAATGCGATAATGCTTAAAAATATAGTGGGATAAATTATGGTGTCTTTATACAATAGTATAAGATAGTTGAAAAAAGTGTGCAAGAGTACAGCAATAATCAAGCCGTTAAAAATGAATTTTTTAGTCCGATGTCTCATAATGCCCATTGCCCACCAGAAACCGACGACTGCCGAAGATAAAGCATGAAGCAGAGTGGCGCCGATAAAGCGAAAAATAGTCGTAGCGGTTATTTGATTAAAAATTAAATCGTGAGGAAGAGACGCAAAACAAAGATTAAAACTTATGGCTAAATTCTCAAAAGCCGCAAATCCTAAAGCGACCGTCACCAGATAAATCATCGCGTCAATCGGTTCGTCGAAATGCCGGCTTTCTTTTATTAAAAGAAAAACGCAAAAGAATTTAACAATTTCTTCAACCGCCGCCATTATTAAAAGCGACATCATTCCGTAATTTTCTAAATGCAAAAATACTACCTTCCTGGACAGAATATATTCGACAAACAAAGCAAAAAGAGCAGCAACCAATCCGCTTAAAAAAGTAATCACAATCATCTTTTTCGGTTCCGGATGGACATCTTCCTTTAAAAAGAAAAATAGCCAAGCAAAACTCGGAATCACCCCTAAAATCAAAGCCAGAAAAGTTAGCGCCATTTTTCAATCATCAATAGCTTTGCCGAACCTTTTGATTTAATCTTCTGATAAATTTCTTCGGTGATAAACGGCATAAAAGGATGAAGAAGTTTTAAATTAGCTTTAAGAATTTCCAATAAAATATATTGGGCTGCTTGGCGGTCTTTTTCATCGTTGCCTTTAAGCCGTGGCTTTGCCGATTCAATAATTTTATCGGCAAAAGTATGCCAAAAATAATGATAAATTTTTTCGCCAGCGGTGTAAAATTTAAATGAATCCATCAGCCGTGTTGTTTCTTTTTCCAAATTTGAAAGTTCTTTTAATATTTTTTTGTCGGATTCTTTCAATTTCGGTTTTGTTTTTAAATTAAAATCTTCGGTATTCATCAGAATAAACCGCGAAGCTTGCCAAATTTTATTGGCGAAATTTCGATAACCTTTTATTTTCTCTTCATAAATAATCGGGTCATTGCCAGGTGCATTGCCGATAATCAAAGCCATCCTTAAAGCATCCGCTCCATATAAATCCACCACTCCTAAGGGGTCAATAACATTGCCTTTTGATTTGGACATTTTTTGCCGGTCTTTGTCGCGAACTAATCCGTGAAGATAAACATATTTGAAAGGTATTTTACCCGTGACATAAATTCCTAGTATTATCATTCTGGCCACCCAAAAGAATAAAATGTCCCAGCCAGTTTCCATCACGTCCGTGGGATAAAAAGTTTTAAAATCGTCTTTTTTAGTCGTCATTAGAGTGGCAAAGGGCCACTGGCCGGACGAGAACCAGGTATCAAAAACATCGGTAGTATTTTTTTCCGGAATTTTTATACCCCATGGTATTTGTCGGGAAATATTCCAGTCACGCAAATTTTTCATCCAGTAGAAAAATATTTTTTCAAATCGTTTGGGAATAAATTTAACTTCGCCTTTTCTAACTGCTTTGACTGCCGCGTCTCTTAATGAATCCGGCTTAGATTTTGGTTTAGCGGTCATTTTAATAAACCACTGATTATCTAAAACCATCGGCTCAATAATTGAACCGCACTTATAACAGACAGCGACTTGGTGCTTATAATCCTCTGGCTCTTTAGAAAAAGTTGGTCTTAAAAATTCTACTGATTTTTCGCGCGCTTCTTTTATTTTTAGCCCTTGAAGTCCAACCCCGGCTTTTTCATTCATCTTTCCAAATTTATCAATAATAGAAAATGGCTGAACCTTGATTTCGTCCCTATGGTCGTTCCAAACTGAAAAATCCACCGCATCGTGAAAAGGGGTAATTTTTAACGCCCCAGTGCCAAAATCCAAATCAACGATTTTATCGGCAAGCACGATAATTTCTTTTTTGGTAAGCGGATTTATAACTTTTTGATTAACGAATCTGTTCCATTTTGATTTAGGATGGACAGCAATAGCAATGTCAGCAGGGATAGTTTCCGGCCTTGTGGTCGCCACCTCAACAAAATCGTCAGAATCAACTAATTTATATTTTACGTAATAAAGTTTGTCTAATTTTTCTTCGTATTTTATTTCCAAATTAGAAAGCGAGGTTTGATGTTTCGAACACCAATTGACTATCCGCTGACCTTGGTAAATCAAATCGTCTTTTTTTAATTTTTCAAAAGTTTCGTAAACAATCTTAATAATATTTTCATCAAGAGTGAATTTTTCTCTTGACCAATCGCAGGAAGCTCCTAATTTTCGCAGCTGGTTTTCCATATTTTTTTTATTTGTCAAGGTAAAATCCAGCATTTCTTTATAAAGTTGCTCGCGAGGAATATGAAAACGATTTCTTCCTTCTTTCTCTAATTTTTTGTCAAAAACAACCTGGGTTTCAAAACCGGCATGGTCAGCGCCGGGCAGCCAAAGAGTTTTATCTCCTTTCATCCGGCGATAACGAATCATAATATCCTGCAAGGTCACGAAAATCGCATGGCCGACATGAAGTAAACCATTGGCGTTGGGCGGAGGCATTATAATAGTAAAAGATTTTTTTCTTTTGCCCGGTAGTTTATCGGGATCAAAATAGCCGCTTTTTTCCCAAAGTTTATAAATTTTTTCTTCAACTTCTTTCGGGTCGTAAGGTTTATTAAATGATGACATTGTTTTGACTATCTTTTTGCTTCAATAAAAATCTTGGTTTGGCTTTGATCTATTTGGTCTTTTGAAACATCCGGCGGGAAAATAATTTGGAAATCTTTTTGCTCTTTGGCTTGTAATCCGCTGATCTCCGTTTTGGAAGCGCCAATTTCAATGCCGTAGCGGTTATAAACTAAAGAAATTATTTTAACGGAAGAAAGTTCAAAATTGCTCTGGTTAGCAACAACGCCTTCAATTTTTAAGGGCGCTTCTGTCGTAATTTGCTCGCTTAATATTTGAACTTGCGGTTTTGAAAAATCTTCTTCTGATATCCAGTTAACGTCAGAGAAATTAATTGAAGCGTTATAAATATCGCTGGCTTTAATTTTTTCATCAACTTCAAAAATTGTTTTGGTTTCCGCCGGATAAATAAAAGAATTGTTGGTTAAATTGCCGATTTCGGTCCCTTCTTGATTGAAAAAAATAATATTATAAGTAAATTTGTCAGCGCCGAAATTTTGGTTTGAATTTAAAATTTCAGCCGTGATGACAGTTTTGCTCTGCGCTTGAAGAAAATGAATTTTTTGAGCCTCTAACGGCTTAAGGGTTTTAATTTCGCACGACTGGCACGGCCCGCCGCAATCAATGCCGGTCTCGCCCTGATTTTTACGATTATCAAAGCAAGTCGGACTTGGCTTTATCGTCCACAAATAAATCAAAAAAATAATCAAGCCGATAATGGCTAAATAGAATAAAATATAGATAATTTGTTTTGGAACGCGCTGGCTCATTGTTTCATTTTAGCCGATAAAAATCCTACTCGCAACTTTATAGCGGGCAGAATGCCCGATATATTGAGCGTTTCATTCACTATTAAAAACAAAAAAGCCGGCATACCCTACTTTCGCCCCTAAGGACTATCATCGGGCTTAAGCGCTTTCACTTCTCTGTTCGGAATGGGAAGAGGTGGTGCACGCTTAAGTAAAACACCGGCAAGTTTTGATCAAATAAATTTTTTAAAAATATCCGCTCTCTCGTTTCCTGAAAAATTTGGGAGATGACATATTAGTACTCCTTGGCTAAAATCCTTACGAATCTTACACCTAGAGCCTATCAACCCTGTAATCTTCAGGGAGTCTATGACGCCTAATCTTGGGAGGGCTTCGTACTTAGATGCTTTCAGTGCTTATCCCTGCCGAACATAGCTACCCGGCGGTTCACTTGGTAGTAAAGCCGGTAGACCAGAGGTTCGTTCAACCCGATCCTCTCGTACAAGGGTCAACTTCCCTCAAGCGTCAACGCCTGCAACAGATAGAGACCAACCTGTCTCACG
>CAZYZO010000028.1:0-4597 GCA_964651905.1 uncultured Candidatus Saccharibacteria bacterium
AAAGACTTTTGCGGTTATTCAATATTTCTGGGAAACAAGCCATGTTCGGAGCTAAAATTGGTTTTTTACAAGCCAAGAAGTCAACAGTAGCCATACTCCATAGGGCCGATGGTTTAATTGGTGCAAGTCCAATATCTGATTTCCATAAAATTTTATAATAATCTGCGTGGGATTGTATGTTTTTAAAAGAAATGAAAGGCAAACATTGTAATTTATTTTTTAATTCAACAACGTCGGGTCCTAATCGATTTTGTTCTTCGGACCGACTACCAGTCGGATCAGTTACGATAACTTTGAAATCTTTTCTGATGGAATAAATTTCATTTAACCATTCAAAAATTTCCGCTATACCATAATGTTTATAAAGCCTGTGATTGAAAACAATTGTCTTTGTCTCAAACTTTTCGTCGGTATAGTTTTCAGCAGCCTCCTTAAGTGAAATCGGTGGATTAATATTCTTTAATTTATCTACATTAATATTCTTTCCTGCGGCTTTAGCGTTTTCGATAAAAAATTCTTTTCCGTATTTAGAACAAATTACACAATAATCAGCCGAGGACATTGCTTCTATTTGTCTTGAAAAAATAATTTCACCAAGATGATTATGGTTAAATGTCTCCTGATAGATGATTTTTCCGTTTTTAGGCAAATCTTCAATGGGGAAGTAGTGGTAATAAGTAATTATCTTAACTGTGTTATTTTCAGCTACGGAAAATAGTGCTCGGAAATTAGAAGTTAATTCAGATTGATTGATAATTGCTACATCGATCTCTTTTAAGAGATTAAAATTTTTTTTTAAGTGATACCACGGAAAATTAAACCGGACAGAATATTTATTACAATCCAGTGGCATTAATTCCATCATATGAACACGGTCGTCAATTTTTGGAGTTCCAAGCGGACAAAAGAAGTAAATTTCTGCATCGGGATGATTGTCTAAAATTGAAAGAAAAAGAAGTTTTTGAAAAATATAACCCGAATCAGCTTCGAGGTTAAACGGATTGCTTAAATTTAGGTATGAAAATATTTTCATTTTTAATGGTTAGATGTATTTATTATTAATTCCAAGATCTTAGTAATAAAAATGTATAATTGCAATAAAATTAATATTTTAAGAGAGTAATCAATTTTTAAATTCGTTAAATTAATAAATCTAATCTTACACTCTGTATAGTTGAGACTTATGGTTTCCAATCTCAGTAGGAGTTTGTGCTTATTATGTACAGAAATAGTGTATTCGTCTGTCCGCTTTATCATGTTTGTTATGGTATACCTCTTTTTGTTTTTTAAAATTGCAAAAATCTAATTTTTATTATTATAGCTAAATTCAAATTAATTGTCAAATTAAAATTTTCTTATATTTTTGATAAAGAAATTTTAACTTTGTATAATATCTATATCATCATAATAATTTTATGAAATTTGTTCACCTCCATACTCATTCTCATTATTCTCTCCTTGACGGACTGCCGAAAATCAAAGATTTAGTGGCTCGGGTTAAAGAATTAGGGATGGACGCTATAGCTTTAACCGACCACGGAAATCTCTACGGCGCCATTGAATTTTATAAAGCGGCTATTAAAGCGGAAATAAAACCAATTTTAGGAGTGGAAGCCTATGTGGCGCCGGGAAACAGATTTGAAAAGAATATTCAGAGCGGCGACAAATATTTTCATCTTACGCTTCTTTGTGAAAATAATATTGGTTGGAAAAATTTAATAAAAATCGTTACTAAAGCCAATCTAGAAGGATTTTATTATAAGCCAAGGGTTGATAAAGAACTCTTGAAAGAATATCACGAAGGAATAATTTGTTTGTCCGGCTGTCTCAGAGGAGAAATCCCGCAGTTAATTTTAAATAATAAATTAAATCAAGCAAAAGAAATCGCTAAAACTTACCAAGATATTTTTGGCAAAGAAAATTTCTTTTTGGAAATCGGCTATCATCTTAAAATAGAAAATATCGAAAAGGTTAATGACGACCTTAAAAAAATTTCCCAAGAATTGAATATTCCGTTAGTCGCAACCCAGGATATCCACTATCTCAGAAAAGAAGACGCCGAATACCAAGATATTTTATTGGCGGTTCAAACCGGCGCTAAAATCAGCGATGAAAAACGCCTGACTATCGGCGAGGAATTCTGGATGTCATCTCCCGAGGAAATGATGGAAAATTTTAAAGATTTGCCGGAAGCCATTGAAAATACGGAAAAAATTGCCGATAGATGCAACGTAAAAATTATTCTCAACCAAATAAAACTTCCTGAATTTCCTCTGCCGACCGGCGTAACCGGCAATGTTTATCTGGAACAAATTATTAACGAACGGCTTCCCCAGCGTTTTCCTGAAATAACCGAGCAAATTAAAGAACGCCTGATTTATGAACTTTCAATTATCAAAAAAACCGGTTTTGCCGACTACTTTTTAATAGTTCAAGATATTGTCAATTGGGCAAAAAAACAAGGAATTGTGGTGGGACCCGGTCGAGGTTCGGCGCCCGGAAGCTTAATTTCTTATATTTTAGGCATCACTGACGTTGACCCGCTAAAATACGAACTTATTTTTGAAAGATTTTTGAACCCGGACAGAATTCAGATGCCGGACATTGATATTGATTTTACGGATAAGAGGCGCGATGAAGTTTTGGGTTATGTAAAACAAAAATACGGCGAAGATAAAGTTGCCCAGATTATTACTTTCGGGACAATGGCAAGCCGCGCCGCCATCAGGGATGTCGGCCGGGTTTTGGGAATCCCCTATGCTTTCTGCGACCAACTTTCAAAATTGATTCCGCCGCCGATGAAACTTCTTGAAGCGATTAAAAAAGTGCCGGATGTAAAAAATTTATATGAGACCAATCCTGATGCCAAAAAAATTATAGACGCGGCGTCGCATCTTGAAGGAGTGGCAAGGCACGCTTCGGTTCATGCCTGCGGTGTTATTATTTCAAAAGAACCGCTCAGCGATATTGTTCCTCTCCAGCGAGCGCCTCAAAATCCGAACATCATTATCTCTCAATTTGAAATGCATAGTATTGAAAGTCTCGGGCTTTTAAAAATGGATTTCTTAGGGTTAAAAAATTTATCCATTATTGAAGAAACTATCCGTTTGATTTTTGAAATTTCCAACCAAAAAATTGATATTTCTAAAATTCCTTTGAATGATAAAAAAACTTTTCAATTGCTTCAGAAAGGAGAAACCGTTGGCGTCTTCCAATTAGAAAGCAGCGCCATGCGGCATTATTTGAAAGAAATGAAACCTACTGAATTAGAAGATGTGGTGGCAATGGTAGCTTTGTACCGGCCAGGACCGATGGAACTTCTTCCTCAATACATCAAAAGAAAAAAGGGTCAGGAGAAAATCACCTATCTTCATCCTAAATTAGAGCCGATTCTTAAAAAAACCTACGGCATCGGCGTTTATCAAGAACAAATGATGGAAATTGCCCGGTCGCTGGCGGGATTTTCGCTTTCCGAAGCGGATACTTTAAGGAAAGCCATCGGCAAAAAAATAAAATCTCTCCTTGCTCTTCAAAAAGAGAAATTTATCGAAGGGATGATAAAAAATAACATCGATCAAAAAACTGCGGAGATTATCTGGCAATGGTTTGAGCCGTTCGCCGGCTACGGTTTCAATCGAAGCCACAGCGTTTGCTACGCTTTAATCGGCTATCAAACCGCCTATCTTAAATCTCATTTTCCGATTGAATTTATGAGTTCGCTTCTAAATTCCGAATCTAACGACATTGAACGGATTGCTTTTTTGATAAACGAAGCGAAAAAATCAAAAATCAACGTTTTGGTTCCGGACATCAATAAAAGCTCCACTTATTTTAACCCGGAAGGAAAAAACATCCGATTCGGTTTATTAGCGATAAAAAATGTCGGCCAGAATTTGGTAGATTCCATTATTGAAGAAAGAGCCCGTTCCGGCCCCTTTAACGATTTTACTGATTTTATAAACCGAACCAGCCATAAAGATTTAAATAAAAAGTCTTTGGAAAGTTTGATTAAAACCGGGGTTTTTGATTCTCTGAATATTGACCGCAATACTCTTCTAACCAATGTTGAAGAAATTATCGCTTTCAGGCAAAACAATAAAAAAACAGCTGACACGTCACAAGACAATCTTTTCGGATTAAATTATCCGAATGGAAATAATGTTTTAAAATTGAAACCTGCCGAAAAAATTTCCAAAAAAGAAAAATTAAGCTGGGAAAAACAACTGCTTGGACTTTATATTTCCGGCAATCCGCTGGATGAATATTCTTCTAAAATAAGAAAATATAAAGCCGTGCCCATCAAAGAAATCACCGCAGGCACAAAAGAAAAATCACCGGCTTCAGCATTCGGTTTTAAAAAAACAAACCACAAAGTAAGAATTGGCGGGATTATTTCCGGAATGAAAAGAATAGTCAGCAGAAACGGCCAGCCGATTCTTTTTGTCAAAATTGAAGATTTTGACGCTTCAGCGGAAGTGGTTGTTTTTTCGGAAGCTTTAAGCAAAAATCCGACTATCTGGCGGGAAAATAACATTATAGTGGTTGAAGGGCAACTCTCCTGGCGCAATGATGAACCAAAAATAATCTGTCAAGGTGC
>CAZYZO010000029.1:0-2465 GCA_964651905.1 uncultured Candidatus Saccharibacteria bacterium
TACCGAGAATGAAACCCATATTTTATTAACAATCCCCCACCCTTTATTGGAAAAATTCTATATTATTTCACTGTTTTTCCAATAAAGGGTGGGGGATAAATAAAAAAGTGGATTTAACCACTCTTTTTTATCAAATTATGTCAGCTAAATCCTGTTTTATATTACATCATTTTGATTTCTATTTCAACCCCAGCTGGCAAATTAAGATTGCTGAGGGATTCTATGATTTTTTGATTAGGATTCAAAATATCAACGATTCGTTTATGCGTCCTTATCTCAAATTGCTCTCTTGAGTCTTTATGGACAAAGGTTGAACGATTAACGGTGTATTTTCTTATTTCAGTCGGCAAAGGGATGGGCCCGATTATTTCTGCGCCGTTTCTTTTAGCAATATCAATAATTTGCCGAGTAGAACGATCTATCAGTTTATGATCATAGGATTTTATTCGGAGCCGCAATTTTACTGGCTGCTCAGTTGTTTCTTTCTTCGCCATAAATTTTAACGAGACGGTTCGGCGTCTTTATTAATGCTTCGAATTTTAAATTCCAAATTATTCTTTTATTTTAAAATTTTTGTCACGACTCCGGCGCCAACTGTGTGACCGCCTTCTCTGATAGCAAATCTTTGCTTGACTTCAAGAGCAACTGGAGCAATCAATTTAATGGTAGGGGTAACGGTATCGCCAGGCATTACCATTTCCATTCCTTCCGGCAGAGTTACGTCGCCAGTGACATCAGTAGTCCTAATATAGAATTGCGGTTTATAGCCGTTAAAGAATGGAGTGTGTCGGCCTCCTTCTTCTTTGGTTAAAATAATAATTTCCGCTTCAAATTCCGTATGAGGAGTAATAGAACCCGGTTTGGCAATTACCTGACCTCTTTCAACATCTTCTTTTTTTAAACTTCTCAAAAGAAGTCCGACATTATCGCCGCCTCTTGCTTCGTCAAGAATTTTTCTGAACATTTCAATGCCGGTAATTACGGTTTTTTGAGTGGGTTTTAAACCAACTACTTCAATTTCTTCATTTGTTTTTAAAACTCCTCTCTCAACTCTTCCAGTAACCACTGTCCCACGGCCTTCAATTGAGAAAACGTCTTCAATCGGCATCAAAAACGGTTTATCAATTTCTCTTTTTGGTTCCGCAAAATAAGTGTCAATGGCGTTAAGCAACTCTATAATCGGCTTAGCCGCTTCATCGTCAACTGATTTGACATTAAGGGCTTTTAGGGCTGATCCTTTAATAATCGGAATTTGGTCCCCAGGGAATTCATATTTCTTCAATAGTTCCCTCACTTCAACTTCTACTAAATTAATTAATTCCGGGTCGTCAACTTGGTCAACTTTGTTTAAAAATACAATAATGGAAGGCACACCGACTTGGCGGGCTAAAAGAATGTGTTCTCGAGTTTGAGGCATCGGACCGTCTGCCGCTGAAACAACCAAAATGGCTCCGTCCATCTGGGCGGCGCCCGTAATCATATTTTTAATATAATCGCTGTGGCCCGGCGCGTCTATGTGGGCGTAGTGCCTCTTTTCGGTCTCATATTCCGAATGATGTAAAGCGATAGTAATGCCTCGAGTTTTTTCTTCTGGAGCATTATCAATTTCATCAACTGATTCTTCTCTTTCAATAAGACCTTTTAATTTTAAAACATGCATAATAGCCGCGGTTAAAGTTGTTTTGCCGTGGTCAACATGGCCAATTGTCCCGATATTTAAATGGGTTTTACCCCTTTCAAATTTTGCTTTTTCTGCCATACTATTTAATTATTTTTGTAATTTAGAACTTCGACTTTTAATTTTATTAACAATAAAAAGAGTTTACACAAAGATTATAAACGTGTCAACTCGCGGGCTGTGGAAAACTTTAGGTCTTTTTAATGGTTTTAGTTTTATAAAATCCACAATTAGAACAATAACGATGCGGCCTTACCGGGCCGCCGCAATTCGGACAAACCAAAAGATTACCAAGCTTCAATGCTAAATGCGCTCGTCTCCTCCCAACCTTTGAATGTGTATGATGTTTTACTGGTACGCCACCCATGAATATAAAATTTAGATATGTTTATAGTAATGGACTAAAAAATTCTTGTCAATAAAAAAGAGCTTAATTGTGCCTCAGCAACCTCAACTAATTTTTTTACCTTTTTTTCTCTATTTATTCTTCTTTTTCTTCTTTGCCTTGTTCCAAGAGTGTCGGTTCCACTCCAGCTGCTTCGCCGGAAATTTTCAAAATATCTTTATCCACTTTGGCAAACTCTTTATAAGTTTTATTGTAAATATTTCTGGTTGTGTCCAAATGAATCCCAATTTTTCGCATATATTCGTCGGTCGCTAAAATATGTCTGGTTAAATCGCCCACTTGTTTAATAATTTCTTTGGCTGATTCTTCAATTTTCAACGCTTTCAAACCCTGTAAAACCGTCTGGAGATAAGCCAAAAAGGAAGTCGGCGAAACCACTAT
>CAZYZO010000029.1:2565-4552 GCA_964651905.1 uncultured Candidatus Saccharibacteria bacterium
CCATATTGCATTTGATAAGTGCCGGGCGGCAAAACGTTTTTCAAAACCGTTTCCAAATAATATTCTCCCAAAACTCCGCGTTGTTTCGGATTTTTCAGAATATCCTGAAGATTTTTTAATTGGTCGGCGAAATTAACGACTTGCTTGTTGGTTTCATCAAGTTTAGTCAGTTTTTCCGTAACATCTTTGATAATTTTCGTGCTCTCGCCAAATTGAGACGAAAACATCCGGGTTGATTCAGAAAGCCGAGAATCAAGCATTCGCGTAATTTCATTAATCTGGTTTTGAAGCAAAAGTAAAGATTGTTCTTCGGGTTTTTTAGAAGAAAGCTTTTTAAATAACAAAAAAATAACAACCAGAGCAATAACTAAAATTATAAAAATCGCTATTAAAAGTATTGTTGTAGTCATTAAATTACTTTAACAAAAAAACTATCTAATGTCTTTTTGTTTGCCGACAATCATCGGTTTTCCTTTTAAATAGACGGATAAATAATTAACTGAATAAATAAAGGTTGTTTTTATAAGGCCTTCTTTTTTAAATCTTCTATTGGAGCTTTTTACCGATAACTTTGGGTCAAAAAGTATTGAACCGCTTTTACGGCTTATTAATTTTGTAATTAAAGCATCATCTCCTTCAAAGGCAATAAAAGGAAGCCCGCCAATTTCTTCAATAACATTTCTTTTTGTCGCCCAATTGCCGTTTAATATAACCCCTGCTTTCTCGCCGGAAAAAAATTCAATTAGCTTGGGGACTTTCGGAAAAAGTTTTTTCTGCCAAAGATCAGAAGCTAATTTCTCAAATTTTTTTAACTCATATTCAGCTGGTCCCGAAACGGCAACAAAATCTTTGCTAACTAAATTTTTTTCTATTTGAAAAATCCATTCTTCCGGTGCCACGCAATCAGCATCCAAAAAAGAAATTATATCTCCCCTACTTTCTAAAAAACCTCTGTGCCTTGCTCTGTTTGTTCCTTTTTCTTTTTCTAAAACAACTTTATTGGCCCCTGCTTTTAAAGCTTTTTGAGAAGTTTTATCGGTTGAGTTATTATCAACAACTATAATTTCAAAATCTTCTCTGGGAATAAATTTTTGATTAGCAATTAAACTTTTAATAGCGTCACCAACCAATATTTCTTCATTATAAGCAGGGACGATAATAGAGAATTTCATTCTCAAAAAAAGAAAATTTAATTGATTTCGTAAATAATGCTGACGGTAATGGAAATTTTATTTTCGCCAGTTTCTATTTGAGGAGTTTCACCAGCAGCACCAATCGTTTCCAAACTCATTGTTTTATAGTAAGGATAAGGAACACTGCCGCTTTCGCTAAAATTGACAATTCTTACTAATTTCACTCCCAATTGTTTAGCTAAACTCTCTGCTTTGGATTTTGCTTCCTTAATCGCCTCTTCTCTGGCTTGAATTTTCAATGCATCTTCATCATCAATTGTAAATTGTAAATTTCCCACTTCATTGGCGCCAAATTCAGTGGCTCCTTCAAGGATAGCGCCGATTTTTGACAAATCTCTGATTTTTGCCTGGAGAGATTGGGTAATTTCGTAACCGACCAAAGTTCTCACTCCGGTTTTAGAATTATATTCATAGCGGGGAGAAATATTGAAATTGGTAGTTTTTAAATCTTTTTCTTCAACGCCCTGTTTTTTTACAAAACTGATTACGCCATTCATCTTAGAAGTATTTTCTGTCATCGCTTGAGCAACGGTTTTAGCTTCGGTGACAACTGATAAGGTAACCAATCCGATATCGGGCTTGGCATAAACATCGCCAACGCCGGAAATAGTTATGGTGGGCACTTTCTGAATGTCTTTGTTAATATAATTTGAGCTCCTTAATGTATGGATAATTACTACAATCCCAAAACAAATACAAACAACCAAAAGCCCCAAAAAAGTGACCATTAAACTTATAAATAAATTCGTCTGATAAAATTTTTTCTCCATAAATTAAAATATTTATTTAATTAT
>CAZYZO010000030.1:0-3803 GCA_964651905.1 uncultured Candidatus Saccharibacteria bacterium
GATAAAAAAATCGTCAATCAGGCGGTTTTTTGATAAAATAAAGTATATGAAAAAACAATCTGGATTTTCGATATCTGCGGTAAGCCTAATAGTTTTAGGCGTTTTATTAGTAGTAGGGGCAGGATTTTATGGTTTTAAAATCATCATAAAGACAAAAGTTCAACCCCCAACCTTTACCGAGCCACTAACTAATTTTTCAACTTCAACTTCTGCAACCACTAGCCAAACTGTCACGAATACTGGCACATCTTCTAAAACTAAATCACAACTAGAATCCCAACCAGAACCAACAAAACCGCAAGAAGAACAGTTCACATACTATGCCTGGGATTATGCTTTAGTATATAAGTCATCAAATACAAGCTCCAAGGTTTTAGATGTTCTTTTTCCAAATTCTAAAATATCTGTTTTAAAAATTGACTTTTCAAAAGAATGGTTAACCATCACTCTTTCAGGTGGAGGAAATGGCTATATTCAAACAAAATATTTTCATACTACACCGTTAAGTGACAATAAACTAAAGGAATTATTTGGTATAGATCCGTTAAATTTATCAGAAAAAACAATTAATCTTGAATCTGTTGTTACAGTTCAATGTATTTTTGAAAAAGAAGGCTCCAAAGAATATCTCCTTGGTTCTGGCGTAATTATTTCTCCAGAAGGTTACATTTTGACCGCAAATCACATCTTATTTCCTTCTTCGGGAAATTGGTCTTTAGAAAAATGTCAATTTGCTCAAACCGATGAATTAAAATCATCTATTTCCTACAACGACCCCGATAGATGGGTTGATGCTGAAATTATTTTTCAACCATCCGAAGAAAAATATATTAACAAAAATGGATATGATTTGGCTTTACTTAAAGCCGAAACAGAAGATACTTTTCCCTATTCCCCCCTTGTTTCAGAAAAGATAGCCCAATATTATTTATCAGAGATTGTTATTGTTGCTTATCCCGGTCCATCTTCTATCGATATTCCTCGAGAATTCAAACTTATAAAACAATTTTCCTTATTTCAACCCACACCCATTTGTATACCCCAAAAAGAAGTTTCTTTATTTAAAGAAAAGGTTCCTTTAAAATGGATTGAAGATTCGTCAGGTTCTGGTTGTTTCTCATTAGATGATTTAAATCTTCTGTGGTATACGGGATACCCTGGAAAGCAACTCATTCCAACGAAAGAAACAGCAGCAACTATAGAAACGGAAGAAATTAAACCTGGCTATTCCGGCGCCCCAGTTTTTGTGAGAGGCAATCTTATAGGAATTTTAAATATTTCCCTTGAAAATCAGCAAATTTCACGTATTCTAAGTTCCTATAGTATTTATAAATTAATATCTTTATAAAATATCAGAAGTTTTAACTTTCGATGTTCCCGATAAAGAGATTGCTAAAATTGGCGGGAAGTTCTATTAAACAGGTTCTAACGTCGTCCAGCTCGCCTCGCTGAAGCTTTGGCGAAGCGGGCCAGCGGAGCAGAAATTGACGAATTAAATTCTTTATTGTATACTAACAATAGTCGAAAACTATTGTAGTTTTTGTTTAAAACTTATAAAAGGAGGTTAATTATGTTAAAAGGATTATTCCGAGCAGGTGTATCATTCCCTACTAATAGGCAAGAGAGTATAGCCTATACTAAAGAACTCGCAGATGGAATTAAATTATGGATAAAGATTAATGTGCTTATAGTGCCGTTAGCGATCTTGCTTTGGATAACTGGTATTATCTCTGTAGCCTTTGTTGGTTTAACTGTTATTTTTACAATCGGTTGCCCTATTATTATGATTCTTGGATATTCTATCGGTTGTTTACAATATTTAAAGCCGAAAGAATGTTACAAAATTTTAATGGCGAAAATAAAATTCTAATTCTTAAGAGTTAGAATCATTACAAAAACCCGCTAGCCTTTAGACTTAGCGGGTTTTTTACTTAAAATAGAACCAATAAGGTCCAATTCTTTTCTTATTAATGCCCAATCTACAGTTTTAAATGTGTCCAATAAGGGGAGCGAGTTTTTTTAAATAATCGCCAATCAGGCGATTTTTTGATAGAATAAATATGAAATTTATTTATTATGAAATTAGCTATAAATCTTACACGAGAATCTCTTGGAGGCATCACGTCTTCGAATATTAATCTTATTAATCATCTTTATGGCCATGATTATAATTTTTTAGGTATTGAATTAAATGCTCGCATGTATATGAAGGGGCCTATTAACTTCAGAAATTTTGCCCCAGAAGTTTTTGACCACCATATTATTAATATTCATAATTTACCAATAATGAATGTATTAAAGCGTAGTCGCACCATCAAAGAGGTTGAATATATATATCGAGAGCCGATTAATATAATTAAAAATATTTTGAAAGAAGAGAAACCCGATATTGTATTATTAAGCGGTACTTATTATTTACCTTGGCTTATCTCCATAGCTGCGCAAAAAGAAAAAATTCCTATTGTGCTTTGGTATTCCGGGGTTTTGTCAAAAGAAGTTGAACACTATCCTAAAAAAATAAAGAATCTTTTTTCTTTAATGGAAAAATCACTAGTTAACAGATCTTCTCAAATTATTTTTCCTTCAAAATTATGTAGAGATATGGTTGAGAAGATTGTAGTAAAAAATAAAATTAAAAAAAGTTATCTTATACCCAATCCTGTTGCGAGTATTTTTACTGACCCATGCGCTGTCGAATATTCTGTTGAACGTAGAATAGCCGCTGTAGGACGTTATTCAAAAATAAAGAATTTTAATAAATTTTTTGAACTGCATAAAAAACTTATAGCAAAGAAATGGGACCATACAGCTTCTTTTGTGACGGATAAAATTACTGGAATAAAAAATTTGCCAAGAAGTATTGAAGTTTTACCACCGATGAATTCAGAAGGATTAAAAAAGTTTTATATTTCTCAAGGGTTAATAATCTGTCCGTCAAAATTTGAAACTTTTGGTAATGTTCCCATGGAAGCGGTTTGTTTAGGCATACCGGTATTAGTAAGCGATAAGATGGGTTGCGCTGAAGTATTAAAGAAAGTGGGATTAGAAAATATGGTAATTTCTTTTGAAGATTTAGATAAAGTAGTAGATCGTGTACAACAACTATGTGGTCAATCAATATTACCGAGACAACTGAATGCATTAAGGAAAATATTAGATAGTCGACTTGTATCAGAAGAAATAAAAGCAATCTTGCAAAGTGCTTGTAAGTAATAATGTATTAAATATACTATCCCAAACAAATTCTAATGTCGTCCAGCCACCGGAGTTGAGTAGGTTTAAGCTTATGAATAAAAAAAGACTCCATATTATGGAGTCCTTGCTGTTTATGGTGTTTTCAATTTTTTTATACAAATTTCAATCTTCTCCAATCTTTTTTGGTTTTTTACTTAATAATATTGATCCAACAAAAGATCCAACAAATGCTAAAATAACCAGAGTAATCCATCCGTACCACAAATCAACAAACCCTCCTGGTCCTCTTAAATTGCCAATAAGAGCACTCCACACTATGATGTTAATTAAAAAGCCTGCAAACCAAATACTTTTAGGATAAAATTTTCCTATAAATAGACATATTATAAAATTATAAATAGATATGCCAACAAACATTAAAAACATAGCTATTTCATCGCTAAGTATTTCCATTAATCCTTCGCCAATCAAAAAAGATAAAAAAAATCCTACTACTCCACACAGAATAGAAATTAAAACTGCTGTAATCAATCGAAAATTGTCTTTTACTTTCATTGATAGTTCACTTATATATTAGTTTCTGATTTACTTATTTTATATTAAAGAAA
>CAZYZO010000031.1:0-3323 GCA_964651905.1 uncultured Candidatus Saccharibacteria bacterium
GGGCCGCCCCGGGCTTTAATTTCCTCCAAATTAGAAACTACTTTGTCATAAACGCTGTCTGACGACGCAATAGCGAAAGTCGGAAAATTTTTGTCAATTAAAGCAATCGGGCCATGTTTCATTTCTCCGGCACCATAACCCTCGGCGTGGATATAGGAAATTTCTTTAAGTTTTAAGGCGCCTTCCAAAGCAATCGGATAGTTATACTTTCGGCCGAGAAACAGAAAATTGCGAGCTTGATAATATTTTTTCGCCAATTTTTTGACCAAGGGCGCTTGTTTTAAAATTTTTTCAACCAAACCCGGCAGCTGCTTCATTTCTTTGGCAATTCTTTGACCCGTGACCAAAGACATTTGTCTTTGTCTTCCCAAAAACAAAGTGAATAAGGCCAGAATTGTCAATTGGGAAGTAAAAGCCTTGGTTGAAGCCACGCCGATTTCCGGACCAATGTGATTGTAAACGCCGGCCTCGGTTTCCCGGGCGATTGAGGAACCAACGACGTTGACAATGCCCAAAGTTAAAATTCCTTTTCTTTTGGCTTCGTGAAGCACGGCTAAGGTGTCCGCCGTTTCCCCCGATTGAGAAATGAAAAGCAAAGCAGTTTTCTTGTCTAAAATTGGTTTGCGATAACGAAACTCGGAGGCATATTCCACTTCGGTCGGAATGCCGGCATATTCCTCTAACATATATTCGCCTATTAACCCGGCTAAATAAGCGGTCCCGCAGCCGACAATAATCAATCTTTCAATTTCCCGAAGTTTATTTTGGACATTCTCCAATCCTCCTAATTTCGCCAAGCCTTCTTTTTCAATTAGCCGGCCGGTTATCGAATTCCTGAGGGCTTCGGGCTGTTCAAAAATTTCTTTAATCATAAAAGTGGGGTGGCCGGCTTTCTGGACCTCTTCCAGATTCCATTCCAACGTTTCCGGTTTCTTCAGTAATTTCTCTTCGGCCAAATTGGTAAAACTGACGCCAGCTGGGGTGATGACGGCAATTTCGCCGTCATTTAAATAAACAACTTTTTTGGTGTGGGATAAAATAGCGGAAGCATCGGAAGCCACAATATATTCATTATTATTAATTCCGATTAGAATCGGGGAGGAATTTCTCGCGACCACAATCTTTTTGGGCTCGTCGCGGCTAATAACGGCTAAGCCATAAGTGCCTTTGATAAATTTTAGGGCTTTAATTACCGTCTCTTCTAAATTGCCATTAAAAAACTTTTCAATCAGATGAGCAAGAACTTCGGTGTCAGTGTCCGATGAAAATTTATGGCCTTCTTTGATTAATTTTTCTTTTATTTCCTGATAATTTTCGATGATGCCGTTGTGGACCAAAAAAATATTCTTTCGACAATCAAAATGAGGATGGGCATTTTTTTCACTCGGGATGCCATGCGTCGCCCACCGGGTATGCCCGATACCATAATTACCATCAGGCATATTTTTTTCTAAGGCGTTCGAGAGCGACGCAATTTTCCCCACGGTTTTAATCGTTGTAATTTCATTATGGTCATCAGCCACGCTTAATCCCGCCGAGTCATAACCGCGGTATTCCAAACGCCGCAAGCCCTCTAAAAGCAAAGGGGCGGCCTGTTTTTTGCCTAAATAACCAATGATGCCGCACATCTCAGTCGGGCTGCTGGGAATCGAACCCAGTCTTCACGCACCCGAAGCGCGCGTACTGCCGGTATACTACAGCCCGTTTATTTTACTTTTCTATTCTTTCTATTTTTGCTCCAAGCTTCTGCAATCTTTCTTCTATCCTCTCATATCCTCTATCAATTTGGTACACATTGTCAATTGTGCTTTCGCCCGAAGCGGCCAGAGCTGCCAGAATCAAAGCGGCGCCGCCCCGCAAATCATAAGTCTTGATATCCTTAGCAGAAAGTTCGGTTGGCCCGGAAATCAAAGCCCGATGCGGATCACAAAAATCCACTTTAGCTCCCATCTGGTTCAATTCTTCCAAATATTTCAGCCGGCCGTCAAATAAAGGGTCGTGAATTAAAGTTTTGCCCTGGGCCTGTGTGGCTAAAACTCCGAAATTACATTGCAGGTCCGTGGGAATGCCCGGATAAGGCATTGTCTGGATTTTAGAAACCGCTTTTAATTCTCCTTGACCGTCAGCGATAATGCCGTCTTTTTCAATTTCAAATTTCATCCCAAAATCCCTTAATTTTCTTAAAACTAATTCCAAATTGGAAGCTTCGGCGTTTTTGACTTTAAATTTACTTTTACAGACACCGGCTAAAATCAGATAAGTTCCGGCTTCCACCGGGTCGTAAATCAACGAATGCTCAAAACCGTCTAATTCTCTTTTGCCTTTAATTTCTATCTGATGAAGCCCAGTGATTTTTATTTCCGCGCCCATTTTTTGCAGAACCGCGATCAAATCCTGAACATGCGGCTCCAAAGCAGCAATTTTAATAATGATTTTTTGAGGAATTAAGGAAGCGGCTAATAAAAGATTTTCAGTGGCAGTGACGGAAAATTCCGGCAAAACAATCTCGCCGGCTTTCGGTTTCTTGAGCTCAAAAATAAAACTGCTATTTTCTTTTTTCGTTTCCGCGCCCAGCTCTTCAAAAACTTCCAGATGAACGTCAATCGGCCGACTGCCGATCAAGCAGCCGCCCGGCGGAGGCAAACAAATTCTCTTAAATCTCGCCAGTAAAGGACCAACTAATAAAACCGATGAACGCAGTTGACAAATAAGCTTCTCATCAAGATTATCAGGTTGGATATTTTTTGCCTGAATTTTTATTTCTCTTTTTCCCAGCCAATCAACTTTAGCTTCCAGTTTCTGAAGAATTTCTATCATTCGAAAAACATCTTCAATTAAAGGAAGATTTTTAATAATGCAGGGCTTGTCCGTCAAAAGAGCGGCCGCTAAAATCGGGGTAGCGGCGTTTTTGCCCCCTCTCACTTCGATTTCTCCTCTTAATTTATTTGGGCCGTTGATTTTAAATATAGCCATATTTTATTTAACGTAGAATTTCCGCTTCATCTCTTCTTCAACGCCGCTTTCAAATTCCTGTTTTTTTTCTTGAGCGCCAGCCGCCATTTTTACCAATTCCTCATCTTTTAATTTTCCCAGTTCTTTAACTCTTGATTCCAACTTCTCTTTATTATTTTTTTTCGGCTCGTCTAAAACTTCTTCCAGTAAAATTGACAAAATCTGACCGATGCGAGGACCCGGTTTTATACCCAAGATTTTTATCACGTCATTGCCGTTTATTTTTATCATTTTCGGACTGATCGGGTCGCGCTTCACTTTCTCAATCATAAAAAGCAAATGGCGTAATTTATAAGGAACGGCTTTGGGCA
>CAZYZO010000032.1:0-2925 GCA_964651905.1 uncultured Candidatus Saccharibacteria bacterium
CTTTAACGAGCGATTTGGCTGACGACCCTTACGTTAATCGCATTGACGGCAAGGTGAAACCGTAAGGATCGCTCGGAAATATTTTTAGGAGCCGTTCGCTCGCCCAGCGAGCTCGTTCACTTAATACTTCGCCTCGCTCTTCTCGTTTCGCTCGAAACCATGCCCGCTCGGCTCAGGATGCTCCTAAAAATCATTTTCTCGTTTAGTTTAAGGGATTGACAAATAATATATTAATATGCTATAATATAGATACTTTGGAACTATTCTATTCTAAAGTAAGCGCTGGCTTTATCCAGTAAAAGTACTTTTAAATTTTTAAAAAGAATAAAAGGAGGCTGACTATGAAAAAACAAATAGTCGGTGATGTGCCGGGCAATGTGCTTGGCATGATGGCAGATTTGTGTCACAAGTTGCAGCATGGAACGCTAACACCAGAAGAACTGGATATGTTTTTAAAAGGACAAAACCCTTTTGGCAAAGAGAATTTTCTCTCTGACTGGGTAAATTTCTACCAAGAGGTATTTAATCTCAAAGTAGATTTATCAGGAATTAAAATCCCAGCTAAACGGAAAGGTTTTGACCGCTTAATCATCGTAGCTCAAGGAATGACCCCTCAGAAACTCTATGATAAATGCAAAGAATTATTTCCTTGCTGGAAATACACGGACAAAAACCTTGACGAAATCGTTAGTTCTGAACGAACTTCCAAAAATGATCCTTATGCTGTTTGGTTCAGAGACCGGGTTGAAGCTGATGAAGAACTCAAAAACCTCTCGGCTAACCAGCTCAAAGACAGAAGCATCCTAGGCATCACCTTGGAAGAAAGGTTCCTCTATGAGCTTAAATACTTCAAGGAAACCGGCAAACATCTGGATATCCAGAATATTACTCTTTGCGCGGGTTCGCGCGTTGGCGTTGGTACTGTGCCGAGCGCGGATTGGGACGACGACGGGTTCGAGGTCTCCTGGTACAATCCTGACAATCGTGGTGGCGATTTGCGTGCTCGTGTAGCAGTTTCTTAAACTTTTTTCTTTCAACTTGTACACTTCAAACACCTGCTCGTTTTAAAACGAACAGGTGTTTTATTTTTTTATGAAAGATTGTTAAAAAAGGAAAAATTTATTAAAATCTTATTGGCTTATACAACCGGCCAAGTACATAAATAAAAATTTATGTACTCGATAGCGGTTTGCCAAAATTAAAGAAACTGCTTGCTTGGTTTTAAAGAGGATTCGTTTTTTTTGGAAAACGATACTTCATAAATCATTCCGATAAAGAATCGGCTAACTCAGATAATCTTGGAAAAGATTATCGGTGAGGTAGAAGAAACCAAGCAAAACAAGCGGGTTCGCGCGATAGCGATGGTAATGTGCCGAACGCTAATTGGTACAACGACAAGTTCAAGGTCAACTGGTACAATCCTGACAATCGTAATGACGATTTGCGTGCTCGTGTAGAAGTTTCAATATTAGAGCTTCTTCTTTAGAGGCTCTAATATTTTAAATACTTAATCCAGCCGTTTATCATTTTAGAAATTTCCTGAAGGTTTGATTCTATATCAATATATTGTTTTTCTTGTAAGATGTTTAATTCGTAGGCAATCCTTATCAGCCGCTTCAAAATTTCTGTTTTTATTCTAGCCGGGCTTAAAAGCTGAAATTTATTATTTTTTGTTTCTAAGGAAGCCGCGATTATTAAAGATATTATTTCAAGACAAGTATTTTCTATTTTTAGGAAAATACCAAATCGGTCTTTTTTGGGTATTTTTGGGGAAAGCAAGTAAATTTTTTTGTAAAATTCACAAATTCTATGAACCAGAGGGATGTTAATTCCGTTGGGGGGGGGTCTTAAAAGAATTAAAATTCGTCATAATATTTTTGATGAAATTATTTCGCTTGAAAATTTGTTTTTGGCTTGGAAGGAGTTTCGACGCGGAAAAAGAAAAAAGCCAGATGTTTTAGAATTTGAATTTAGTTTAGAAGACAATCTCTTCGGGCTTCATCAAGAACTAAAAAACAAAATCTACCAACACTCCAATTATAAGACATTTTCTGTCCAAGACCCAAAATTAAGAAGAATCCATAAAGCTTGCGTTCGCGACCGTGTTTTACACCACGCTGTTTTTAGAATTTTGTATTCTATTTTTGACAAAGGATTTATTTTTGATTCTTATTCCTGCCGTTCAAAAAAAGGAACGCATCGGGCGGTTTCGCGGCTTGAACAATTTTGCCGAAAATTAAGCAGGAATAATCGCAGAAACATTTTCGCCTTGAAGTGCGATATTAGAAAATTTTTTGAGTCGATTAACCAAAAAATTTTACTGGAACTTATTGAGAAAAAAATTAAAGACTATAATGCGGTGTGGATTATTGAAAAAATTATTAAAAGTTATAAAAAAGAAAACAATAAAGGCCTGCCGCTCGGCAATGTCACCAGTCAATTATTTGCCAATATTTACTTGAATGAACTTGACCAATTTGTTAAGCACCAATTGAAAGTTAAATATTATCTTCGCTATTGCGACGATTTCGTGATTTTAGGAGAAAGCAAGGAAGATGTAAAAAATTTAGTTCCCGTAATCAACGCTTTTCTAAAAGATAGATTGAAGTTGTCGCTCCATTCAGATAAGATAATAATTAGAAAATATCATCAGGGCATAGATTTTCTCGGCTATGTAATTTTGCCTTACTGCTGGCTTTTACGGACAAAAACAAAAAAGAGAATTTTAAAGAAAATAAAAATCAAATACCGGGATTTTAGAACCGGTTTAATACTAGAAAAATCTTTTAATCAGAGTTTGCAGTCGTATTTTGGGGTTTTAAGCCATTGCAAAGGACATAAAATAAAAAAGAAAATAAATAAAATTTGGCATGTATAAAAAAATTATTTTAGAAAATGGATTAAGAATAATACTGGTTCCGAAAG
>CAZYZO010000033.1:0-2604 GCA_964651905.1 uncultured Candidatus Saccharibacteria bacterium
GCTTCAATTGCTGTTATCGTCCAAGCGGGAGCAAAACCTGTTTTAATAGAGGTGAAAGAAGATTTTACAATGGACACTGATAAATTAGAAGCGGCGATAACAGATAAAACAAAAGCCATAATTCCGGTCCATTTAAACGGAAGAATTTGTGAAATGGACAAGATAATGAAAATTGCTAAGAAATATAATTTAGCGGTGATTGAAGATGCGGCTCAGGCTTTAGGTTCTAAATATGATGGGAAAATGGCCGGCAGTTTTGGGATTATAGGTTCTTTCAGTTTATATCCATTTAAAATTTTAGGATGTTTTGGCGATGGCGGTATTTTAACAACTAATAGCGAGGAGATGGCCGAAAAAATAAAATTATTAAGAGACCACGGACAAAAAACTAAAACAGAAATAGTTTGTTTCGGTTTTAATTCAAGACTGGATAATCTTCAGGCAGCCGTTCTAAATGTAAAATTTAAATATTTCCCTCAATTTATAAAGAGAAGAAGAGAAATAGCGTCTATTTACGATAAGGGTTTGTCTAATGTTAAAGAAATAAAACTCCCACCAGGCCCAGATTCCGACAAAAAGCATTTTGATAATTTTCAAAACTATGTTTTAAAAGCAGAAAAAAGAAATGAGCTAGCCGCTTATCTAAAAGAAAATGGCGTAGAAACTCTTATCAAAGATCCAATAGCCAATCATAAACAGTCAGGGCTCGGTTTATCTCATTTTAAACTTCCTTATTCAGAAAAATTAGCAAATGAAGTAATTTCGCTTCCGATTTATCCGGAGCTGACAAATAAAGATATTGAGTTTGTCATTAAAACCATCAAAGATTTCTATGAAAAATAAAAAACTTATTCTTTTTATCGGCGATATTGTTTTAATAACGGCTGCTTTGCTTTTAGCTTTTATTCTTCGTTTTGACGGAGCTATTCCCGAGGAATATCACACTCGTTTACCGGCGTTTATTATTTTAATTCTGGTTTTAAATATTTATTTCATCTGGCGCCAGAAACTTTATTCTTTCAGCTGGGAATTTGTTGGCCTAAAAGAAATGCTTCAGCTTATAAAAGCGGTTAGTTATGCTAATTTTATTTTTGCTTTGGCAATTTTAGCCAGCCGGGAAAGTTTAACCTTATTTTTAGGCTTCCCGCGGACCGTTATTTTGATTAATTATCTTTTGGAGTTGCTTTTTCTCGGTTCAATAAGAATTTCCAAAAGAGCTTGGCAGGAATTTAGCGAAAAGAAATTTTTTGAAGCTGGTGAGGAAACTTTGATTGTCGGCGCTTCCAGCGAGGGCGAGCAAATTTTAAAAAATCTTCTGAAAAATAAAAACGACATTTATTATCCCATTGGTATTGTTGATCATCGTGAAGACCATCAGAAAATGACTATTCACGGCATTCAAGTATTGGGTCATATTGAAGACATCCCAAAGATAGTAAAAAGTTATAAAGTTAAACACGTTATCATCGCTTTAAGCTCCGCTGATTCTAGCATCATTAAAAAAGCCGCCAATCTTTCCCGGGAAGCCGGCGTCAAAGATATTAAAATTATTCCGGCCACTTTTGAGATTATTTCCGGCCAGCTTCGGCTGACCGACATTCGGGAAATCCAGGTTGAAGACCTTTTAGGCAGAGAGCCGGCAAAAATTGATACTAGTTCCATTAGTAAATTTTTAAAAGATAAAACGGTTTTAGTGACGGGCGCGGCTGGTTCTATCGGTTCGGAAATCGTGCGTCAGGTTATTTCTTTCCAGCCGAAAAAAATCGTGATGCTTGATTTTAACGAAAGCGGACTTTTTGATTTAAATGCCGAAATTAACATTGCTCTTTCAGAGGCGCCAGTGATGCCGGTTGTCGCTAGTATTAATAATAAAGATAAGATTGAAAAAATTATTGCCGAATTAAAACCTAATGTGATTTTTCATGCTGCCGCCTATAAACACGTACCTTTAATGGAAGAATTCCCTGATGAAGCCGTAGAAACCAATATTTTCGGGACTTTAAACGTGGCTGAGGCAGCCATAAAAAATAATGTTGATAAATTCGTTTTTATTTCCACCGATAAAGCCATCAGGCCGGTTTCGGTGATGGGCCAGACCAAGAGAGTGGCGGAATTGGCAGTTAAAAATTTAAATAATCAATCAAAAACCAAATTTGTTGCCGTAAGATTCGGCAATGTCATCGGCTCCCGGGGAAGTGTCATTCCTTTGTTCAAAGAACAAATAAGACGGCGGATGCCGGTGACGGTTACCCATCCGGATATGACGCGCTATTTTATGACTATTCCCGAAGCGGCACTTCTTGTCACTGAGGCCGGAGCAGTTGGCAAAGGTGGAGAAATTTTTATGCTTGATATGGGAAAGCCGGTTAGAATTTATGATTTAGCCAAAGAAACCATCCGTTTGGCCGGTTTGGAACCCGATATTGACGTTCCGATTGTTTTTACCGGCATCCGGCCCGGAGAAAAAATTCTTGAAGAAATATTTTCCGATGAAGAAAAAAGAATCGGCACCACCCAGTGGGATAAAATTTTCATCACCAAAACCGAAAAACCGGCTGAAGAAAAAGCCGTCAAAAAAATCTTAGAAGACCTTTCCCAAGCCGC
>CAZYZO010000034.1:0-1948 GCA_964651905.1 uncultured Candidatus Saccharibacteria bacterium
CAATAATGACTTTTTCCATCTTTATCACAGTGCCAATTTTTATAATTTATGGAATATTTACCATCAGAATCTCTCAATCTTAACCATTCATTTACTGGACGGACACCAATAAAATCACGATGAGGTGGTGAAAAATATTCATCTATTTGATGACTATCCTTTTGAAAATCAGCATTCTTTTCTAAAAAATCTATCAATGCTTTACTATTTTCAATATTAACTTGAATTTCAATTTCAATATCTTTCATATTTTATATTCTACTAAAAAACCACCCTTTCGGCGATTTTTTTAAAATACCCGCTCCGCTGGCTGGACGACGTTAGAACCTATTTGATGTTATAAAAATTTGAAGTCCGGAAGTGTTTCAAACTCTCTTCTTTAAGAATTCCGCCAACGACTTCAATCTTTCTAGGTCCTTTATCTGCTATTTCTTTACAGCTTATTTTGATTTGATTCTTTCTAAGCTTCATAATATCTTGGATAGGAGCTCCATATACAATTCTTTTAATTCCTGCCCAAACACAGGCAGTGGCACACATTGGACAAGGTTCAGCATTTGAATAAAGGGTATATCCTTCTAAATTTTTAGTTCTCAGTTTTTTACATAATTTTCTTATGACATTAATTTCTCCGTGGGCTGTCGGATCATTTCCTGTTGTAACTGTGTTATGTCCTTTAACAATAATTTTATTATCTTTAACCAAAACGGTCCCGTAAGGGCTATTTCCTTCTCTTAAAGCTTTCATTGCTTCTTTAATCGCTGCTTTTATAAATTTCTCATCCTGTTTCATATTTTTTATTCTACCAAAAAACCGTCCATGAGGCGATTTTTATCTGTTCCGGTAGTAGGATTCGAACCTACGACCATAGATTACTTATTTTTACTTTGTTAATGGTAAGCTGAAAATTAATTTGACTAACGTCGGATACTGAGCTGCTAATTTATATTTAAAGAGTTTAATAAGTACTAATAAGTCAGTTACTTCGGATTTAATACTTTCCGGTCCGACAAAAATTTCTTTTGTTTCTTGCGCCAGATTTTTTACGTAATTTCGGAGTACTTCGTAATCGGATTTATTTTTCACATAATCGATGATTTTTCTAAACTCGCCTTTATCAAGCCAGATGCCAGAACAAATGCCGCAAACATCAATTTTAATCGATGAATCGCCGTAATTAACTTCATAAAGAGGGCTGTCGTCAATCGGGCAGAATTTTATTCCTCTTTTAACTTTAAATTTTATTTTATCTTTCCAAAGCTCAAACTGGAGCCAGTTAACACTTTGGTCTTTGATTTCTACGTCCATCCACCTGGCTTCCGGCAATTCTTTATCTTTAGCTAAACGCAATTCGTTTTTCCCAAACCAAAACCCGCTGCAATTAGTACAACGTTCAATTTTAACATCGCTGATTTTAATTTCCTCCAATGATTCTTTTTTGCATTTCGGACATTTCACAATTTTATTTATGTTTTTTATTTTTCTTTGCTTCTAGCATGAGTCTCTTTATTGCCAATCGCTTTTTAGTTTTGTGGGAATGTGATTTTTTATGTTTATCTACTCCCGTGTTTCTTTTTGACATATATGTATTTTATTAATTATTCTTTAAGTATAATAGAAAATACAGGCAAAAGGAAATGTAAGTCAAAGAGTTGTTATCTACTATAATTTATAGTATAATCCTTTATAATAAAAGGTCGTTAATATTAAAGGCCTCGTCCGAATAAATTAATAAACAATTTTATGGAGAAAAAAAGCAATTCTGCGTTTATGAAGCCGATGAATATCAGTGCGGAGCTAGCGGTAATAGTTGGCAAAGGTCCTATGCCCAGATCAGAGGTTGTCAAAAAGCTTTGGGTGTATATCAAAGGAAATAACCTTCAGGACCCAAAGGACAAGCGAAATATCAATGCTGACGAAAGTTTAAAAAAAGTATTTGGCGGGAAAG
>CAZYZO010000035.1:0-1786 GCA_964651905.1 uncultured Candidatus Saccharibacteria bacterium
CAATAGTCGCAAAAGGATAATTGGCAATATTAACTTGTTTTTTTGTAATGGCTTGGAATAAAGTTGATTTCCCAACATTAGGCAAACCAACTATACCACAGCTTAAAGAACTCATGAGTGGATTTTACCATCCGAGTATAAAAATAAAAAGTTGTTTGTGTATTATTTAATAAGCAATACCAAATAGAACTCTTTCTTTTGATGGCTTACCGCTATAAACACATTTTCCTTTTTCTGGTTTTTGTTTAAATGGTATACACCTAATTGTCGCTTTAGTTTCTTCCTTGATTTTTTGTTCTACACTCTTTTCGCCACACCAGTGAGCCAATACAAAGTTGCCATTTTTGATTTGTCTCTTAAAATCTCCCCACGTCTCTACGCTTTTTATTTTATTTTCCCTATACGCTAAAGCCCTTTTATACAAGTTATCTTGTATATCTTTAAGCCGGCTTTGCACAAGTTTAGTTATATTATTATCTTTGCATACTTCTTTTGCTCCAGAATCACGTCTTACTAATACAACCTGATTATTCAGTACATCCCGAGGCCCAATCTCTATTCTGATAGGAACACCTCTTCTCTCCCAATAATAATACTTATCTCCCGGATGTTTTTCGCTAAAATCAGTTTTAATCTTATTTATGCCAGACTGTTTTAGTTTTTCGGCTACTTTTTTTGTCTTATTTATCACCAGTTGTTTATCTTCCTCTTTAGACCAAATTGGAACGATAACAATTTGTATAGGGGCTAAGTTTGGTGGGAGAACTAATCCTGCATCATCACCATGAGTCATTATTAAACCCCCAATAGTTCTGGTACTAAGACCCCAACTTGTTTGCCATGCGAATTTTGAACTACCGTCCGAATCGGTAAATTGGATATTAAACACTTTCGCAAAATTTTGACCCAAATCATGAGAAGTGGCAAGTTGTAAGGCTTTCCCATCTTGCATCATAGCTTCAAGCGTATATGTGTATGCAGCGCCTGCAAATTTTTCGGATTCAGATTTTTTACCAATAATAACAGGTATCGCCATATAATTTTCCATCAAATCCTTATAAACATTAAGCATCATTATGGCTCTCTCGTTTGCTTCATGTTCATCGGCGTGTACTGTATGTCCTTCTTGCCACAGAAACTCAGTTGTTCTCAAGAACAATCTAGGACGAAGTTCCCACCGAACCACATTTGCCCATTGATTAATCAATAAAGGGAGATCTTTCCGAGAAGATATCCATTTCGAAAACATAGCATACATAATTGTTTCGGAAGTTGGACGAACTATTAAAGCTTCTTTCAACCTTTTTCCACCGGCATATGTAACTACCGCCACTTCAGGAGAAAATCCTTTAATATGTTCTTGCTCCTTTTTTAACAACTTCTCAGGGATAAATAGAGGAAAGTAAGCATTTTCAACACCAGTTTCTTTTATCTTGCCGTCAAGAACTTTCTGTATATTTTCCCATAATGCGTATCCATAAGGTTTTATTACCATACATCCTTTTACAGGTGCGTGTTCCGCCAATTCTGCTGCTTTGATGACATCGGAATACCATTTAGAATAATCCGATTTCCTGTTAGTTATTTTTATCTCTTTGTTATTATCTTTCGACATGTTCAATTAAATGATTAATTAATTTTATCAAAATTAATTAAATTTTTATATACCATATTAGATAAGTCTATTAACTCTTTATCTCTAATAAGATCAAGGTAAAATAATTTCATAATGCTTCTTTTATTTCTCTTAAAATTTCCTCCGGTAATTTTTCCCCGGGTTTGGTGA
>CAZYZO010000036.1:0-1746 GCA_964651905.1 uncultured Candidatus Saccharibacteria bacterium
AAAAATAAAAGGAACTTCGATTTCCGGAAAAATCCCTCTGCTAATAGAGGGATTTTTCTTTCCTATTGATTATTTTTAAATTTTATGGTATAAGATATTTATGATTACAAAATTAAAAAATTGGCTCAAAAAATACTTTATTCCCCATTCGGGAAACGACCACAAACCCCATTTTCTGCGGTTAAAAACAAGCGTTATTATTTTAAGCGCAGTTCTTTTTATTGAAATTTTATTTCTCGTCCAGATTTTAGTTATATTTCCGAACACTAAGTTTTTTGCCTCTATCTTGCCGAGTGTTCTAGTTGATTTAACAAACGAAAATCGTCAAAACAATAATTATTCTCCTCTTATTGTAAATCCGCTTCTTGAGAAAGCGGCGGCTCTAAAGGCCCAAGATATGGCGGAAAAAAGTTATTTCAGCCATATAAGTCCTGATGGTCATACGCCTTGGTATTGGTTTGAACAAGTCGGCTATAACTATATTTATGCCGGAGAAAATCTTGCGGTTAATTTTTCCGATTCCAAAGATATTGAAACTGCTTGGATGAATTCACCCGGTCATCGTCAAAACATTGAAAATTCTAATTTTACTCAAATTGGCATTGCCAGCGCGAGGGGTATTTATCAAGGTCGCGAGACAATTTTCGTGGTACAGCTTTTTGGAACACCAGTCCAAGCTCAAATATCAGTTTTAAATAAGGTACAAGTTCCGACAGTAGAAGAACAGCCGGTGGCTTTAAATCAGCCTAAAAATCAAGCAACTTCATCAGGAGAGGAAAATTCAGGGGCAAAAAAAGTAGAAGGAATTTCGAGTATAAATTATTCGTCTATTTTTAAGCGAATAATTTCTACTCCGCACGCCACAACTAATTATTTTTATTTTGTTTTAGCAACAATCATTGCTCTGTCGCTTGTACTTACAATATTTGTGAAAATCAACATTCAATATCCCCGGCTTATTATTAGCGGTGTTTTAATGCTTCTTATAATCAGTTCAGTTTTATTAGTAAATCAATATATTATCCCTCTTTTGGGACAGATAAATTAAGTTACACTGAGTATATTAATTTGTATAAACCAGCAATGCTTTCACCAGTCTTGACAAAAGACTGGTTTTTTATTTTTCGTTTTTATTATATAATTTTTAATTGTGAATATATCAATAACAGAAGAAAAACTTAGAAAAATTAAAGAAGGGGTTTTAAGTTGTAAAAAATGTTCCTTATATAAAGAAAGATTTGAAAGCAGGTTTTATCCGGTAATCGGGGAAGGAAACCATCAGGCAAAAATAATGTTTATAGGAGAAGCGCCGGGGCTGCAGGAAGCTAAAACCGGCAGGCCTTTCTGCGGAGCAGCCGGAAAAATCTTGGACGAACTTTTAGAATCAGTTATGATTAAAAGAGAAGAAGTTTATATTACAAATTTATTAAAGTGTCGGCCTCCGAAAAATCGCGATCCTCAACCAGAAGAAATTAAGGTCTGCACTCCTTATTTAGAAAGACAGATTGAAATAATCGGTCCTAAAGTTATCTGTCCTTTGGGTAGATATTCAATGAAATTTTTAATGGAAAAATTTGGGTTGGAAAATCAAATAGAAGGAATTAGTAAAATTCACGGTAGATTATTTGAAAGCAAGAATCTTTTTCAAAACATTCCTATAATACCTTTTTATCATCCAGCCGTAGCTACTTATAATCCAAATATGAAGGGGATTCTTATAAAAGATTTTAAGATTTTAGAAAGATT
>CAZYZO010000037.1:0-1599 GCA_964651905.1 uncultured Candidatus Saccharibacteria bacterium
TTTTTTCATATACTTTATTTTATCAAAAAACCGCCTGATTGACGATTTTTTTATCAGCTCCGGCTACGGGACGATGTTAGAATCTGTTTAATAAAATTATTTACGTAATCTTCTTTTAACTTTTTCGTTTGTCATTTCTCTTATTGCATCATTCGCAATCCATCTTGCACTTTTAGAATTTATTTTCTGAATTTCTCTAGTAATTCTAATTGCTTTTCTATTAAGATTAAGATTTCTTTTACCAATTTGTCTCAATGCCCAATTAACTGCTTTTTTTACAAAATTTCTTTCATCTGTTGAATGTTTTTTAATTATGGGGAAGAATTGTTCAAATTTTTTATCCTTAGTTTCCTTATCGTGAACTGCAAGGACTGCCATTAAAACAAATCCTGCTCTTTTAACAAACTCTTTTTTTCTTTTACTCCATTCAAAGGCTTTTTTGTAAGCAAACGAGGTCTTGTCAAAAAGATTACTACATACTTGGTCACAAATATCCCAAGAATCAAAATCTTTTACCCATTTCTCCATTTGTTTCTCACTTACTCTTTCTGGGTTATCGATAAATCCAGCAAGGAGTCTGGCTTCGTGGATTTTTGAATCCCATAGCTGTTGAGCTAATTCATGATTTTTTCCAATTTTTTTTGCAATATCTCTAATAACATAAACAGAAATCCCCAAGGTGTTATGGGAATTAATCCCAAATTTTGCCATCCCTGCTACATTTTTAGGATTAGATAATGATTTTAATTTCTTGATAATTTCTCTATATTGCATAAATCTCTTCCATTATATCCTATATATCCTAAACAAAAATTAGAACCTGTTTAATCGCTTAACAGTTGCTTCTAATAATGCCTCCATTGTGTTTATTTTAGGAATAGCTACGTTTTTCAACATCAACGCCAATTCAGTACAACCTAAAATTATAACCTCCGCACCTTTATTAAGATATTTTGTAGCAATCTCTTTTGTAATATGAATTTGTCTGTCTTTTTTAAATCCTTTATTAAAATTAAATATTGCTTCTGTAAGCAATTTTATATCTTTTTCGTCCAAATCAAAATATTTAAGACCTCCGAATCTATATAATCCCTGTTTCATTGTCATTGGGGTACCTAAAACAGTAATAGATTTTATGTTTTTTCTAAGAATAAGATCTTGCAACTCTTTTCTTAAATCTATTATTGGTATTTTAATCTCACTTTGTAATTTCTCATAAAATAAGTGGATGGTATTACAAATCATAATTATAAAATCTGCGCCAAATCTCTCTAACTCTTTTAATCCTTTAATATAATACTCTAAGTCTTTGTCAGAGATTTTCTTATGGATTAATTCTGGAGCAGGAATACTATTTATTATAATTTGAGGAAAATCTGTATTTGATTTGATTAAACTTTTATCTTGGATTTTTGAAATTAAACTTGAATAAAATTCCCCCGTTGCTTCAGGGCCTATTCCTCCTAAAATTCCTATAACTTTATTTTGGCCTTTCATATTCCAATTCTACTAAAAAACCGCCTGATTGGCGATTTTTTATCTTGGCTCCGGTGGTAGGATTCGAACCTACGACCATCTCCTTAACAGGGAGCCGCTCTA
>CAZYZO010000038.1:0-1480 GCA_964651905.1 uncultured Candidatus Saccharibacteria bacterium
GCGTTTATGACAAAGTAGTTTCTAATTTGGAGGAAATTAAAGCCCGGGGCGGCCCGATTTTAGTTTTGGCGACTGAAGGCAATAAAGAAATTAAAAAACTGACCAAAGACGTTATTTACATTCCGAAAACTCTGGAAATGTTAACGCCGATTTTATCAGTGGTGCCTTTGCAGCTTTTCGCTTATTATTGCGCAGTTTTAAAAGGTTGCGACGTTGATAAACCAAGAAATCTCGCTAAATCAGTAACCGTAGAATAGACAAGTTAACCTACGTCAACCATTGACTTATAGGTTGACGAAGATTATTAAGTTGTGAAGCTATAATTATGGCCTTCGATAAATTCAGGCTCATAGTGATGACTAGCACCGAATCATAGCCATGGGTCCATTAACGGACCCATAGTTATGGTGAGTTATATTGAATCAATTTATAGTGAGTAGTATCGAACTATAAAAATATTTGTCATTAAAAATTCCTCATTTGCTTTGTTTTTGAAATTTACGTAAAATTTTAAGTAAAGATTTACGTAAATTTATGTCCACCAGAAGAATAGAAAAAAGCCACATCAGGAAACTTACCAAGCTTGGCGGCCATTCTATCGGGCTTACTTTGCCTATTGCGGTGGTCCGCAAACTCAATTGGCGCGAAAATAGAAAGAATAGAAAAGTAAAATTCGGGGAGTAGTATACCGGCAGTACGCGCGCTTCGGGTGCGTGAAGACTGGGTTCGATTCCCAGCAGCCCGACCATTCAAGATAAATCAAATTTTCAGAATCACAAGAGGTTCTGTTTTTGTTTCAGGCCAGGCGTCCTTGACGTATAATACCGAATATTCTATAATTTATTGACGTAACCAGATATAGTATTTGATACCTCTACGGCACGGTGTCGTAGAAAACTAGCACATTAAAAAAGGAGGAAGGTATGAAACAGAAATGGCAAGACTATAAGAAAGCCGCAGGGTGTGGTTCGATGGCGATTGCTCTCAAGGTTACCCTCGCGGTCATCGTGCTTAGCATCCTCGTCTTAGCCGTCGGGTACGGTCTTGAGGCGGCGAAGGTGACATGGAAGGTGACACGAGAGGAGCGTGCAATGCTCAAGAAGTACAAGTGGTTTGAGAACACCGCGGCCGAGCTTGAGGCGAAGCGGGCTTCTATCGTGGCTTACGACGAAGATATGAGGGCGAAGGAAAAATTTTACGGAGCCCAAAACCCGGATTATTTGAAGTGGGAAGACAAAAAAGACCACTTGGCGTGGTATCATAGTAGACGGAATAGACTCTTACAGGATAGACGCTGGATGGTAGCGGGTTACAGATGGCTCGCCACCAAGTATAATGATGAGATGGCCAAGTCTAAATGGCGATTCGCCAATGTCGGCGGACTCCCGAAGGGTGTGGACAAACCGCTCCCTCGCGAGTTCAACCTGTACTAGTAATCCAGAAACAAAAGAAAGAAGAAACGTAGATGAATAGAAGTAAC
>CAZYZO010000039.1:0-1391 GCA_964651905.1 uncultured Candidatus Saccharibacteria bacterium
GAATCTTTGTGCTTGTTTATGTATCTGTTCTGGATATCCAATTTTTATAATTCCTTTGATTAAAGTGGACCAGCCTAGAATAGTAATAACTACTCTCCAGTCAGCAACCCAAACATTGTGCAAAATTACTGTAACTAATCCCATGATTAATGTGATATAACCCGTAGAGATAACAAAAGCTTTATCGTCGGTCATCTCTATGGTCTTGCCCAATTGTCTTGTTATAATAAATAACAATCCAAAAATCACAAAATAACTACCCCAAAGTTGTGCGAAAAAAATTGAAATTTCCATATTTTTCTTACATCTTTACGATTCAGGCCTTTTCTCCATATTTAATTTTCTGATAATGTCGATAATGGCCAAAACGACACCAATTCCCATCAAGCCATAGCCGATCAAACGATTCTCGCCGAAAATAAGGCCGGCAAGAATAAAGACAAAAGCCAAGCCAGCCAACGGCGAGAGCGGCTTTTGCATCTTTTTCCTTGTTAAAATCAGAGCAGCCATAATGCCAGCCAGTGCAATAACGGATATTAAAATATAGATTTGTGAAGCGTTCATAAATTTCTTTATTTATATTTAATAATTGTTCTCTTAATTATACCCAAAAATTACCTTTATGGCGATTTTTACCAGCTTTGGTGGCTGGACGACCTTAGAACCTGTTTGGTTGGATAAGAAACTGTTAAATCCTAAAAAAATCGGTAAAGATATTAATATCTTTGTTTCTCTTTGCATCTAGAAATACCTTAAATTCCTCTTTTTCCATCTCTTTTTGATAACCTCCACCATAAATCTCTTCTCGCTTTTTATACATAAAACTTGCCATCTTTTGTGCTGTTTTCCAACCACCTATGTCATAACAATATAAAATGTTTTCGAGGACAGCTTCTTTTCTAAATTCAGCAGAAAGTTTCTTAATATCGCTCTCTGCTTCTTCCTCTAAATTTCTTGATATTTTGTTATCTGTTATCGCTTTAACATAATTTCTTGGGGATTTTGCTGCCTGTTTTACATGTTTAAACTCATGAATTACGAGAGGTATTAGCCCGGGAATAGATAAAAATTCTGCTCTGTCCCTATTAAAAAACATCATAATCTCAAAACCCTGTTTTTTTGTTGCTACAATTAGATTTACACCACTCCAAGAGTCGTAATCAAAGGGTAAAATCTTTTTGTCAGATAAAAATCTTGAGGCAATAATATAAATTTTCCATCCTCTGGGCGATTTCTGTGTTTTTATAATCTTTTTTATATTACCCGCAAAATTCTTTTTATTAACTGACCAGAATTTTTTCCTATTTTTTCTCAATACATTCCTGCATCGTTTAATTTCTTTAACATACGTATTTATATTCATACTCTTTTATCCTAACAAAAAACCGCCT
>CAZYZO010000040.1:0-1179 GCA_964651905.1 uncultured Candidatus Saccharibacteria bacterium
AAATCTCCTTCAAATATTTTTTCTATGTTATGGAATTTTTTGCCGATTCTATGGTCGGTGACGCGGTCATCCGGGAAATTGTAAGTCCTGATTTTTTCCGCTCTTTCGGCGCTGCCAATCTGGTCTCGGCGGAGACTGCCTAATTTTATCTGCTCATCAATTTTTTGTTTTTCGTAAAGTTTCGCTCTCAAAATATTCATCGCTGCTTCGCGGTTGGCATATTGGGAGCGGCCAGTTTGGGAAGTAACGACTGTCCCGGTCGGTTTGTGAGTAAGCCGGACAGCGGTTTCCACTTTATTAACGTTTTGGCCGCCGGGACCGGAAGAACGAAAGAAAGAAACCTCCAAATCAGAGGGATTTATTTGGACTTCTTTCTGTTTGGTTCCCGGCAGAACAGCCACCGAGGCGGTGGAAGTATGAACGCGGCCGGATTTTTCGGTTTTCGGTATTCTTTGAATGCGATGGACTCCAGATTCCTGTTTCAAATCCTCAAAAACATTCTCGCCGTCAATTTCAGAGACAAAACTTTTATAACCATCAAGAGAAGTTTGGTTGGAATCCAATATATTAAATTTCCAGTCGCGCTTGACGGAATATCTCTGGTACATCCGGGCAAGGTCGCCCGCAAAAATTGCGGCTTCATCTCCGCCTGTGCCCGCGCGTATTTCTAAAATAACTTTATTCATTGATTTAATAAAAATAGCGCCCGGCTTTTAAAGCAAATTGATTTTGCTTCTAAAAATCCAGACGCTTTCTTATTTTCCTTTCTTTTTTCTTTTCTTTTTCTTTTTTATCGTGCCGACAGCCTTTTCTCTTCTGGCTTTGAATTTTTCAACCCTGCCGGCAGTGTCAATTAAAACTTTCTTGCCCGTATAAAATGGATGGCAAGCATAGCAAATTTCAGTCTGAAGCTCGGGCTTGGTGGAGCCGACAGTAAATTTATTACCGCAAGCGCAGCTGACTGCGGCTTTGGGATAATATTTAGGATGAATATCTTTTTTCATATTGTTTACGAAAAATAGTTTAACCAATTTTCTAATAAAAAGCAATATCCCCCAATAGCTGGAATTATGCGGGGGATTGACAATAAGAGCTATATCCTTATAATCTAAAGAGTATATTGAGCAAAGCTCACTATAATCTAAAGAATATATTGAGCAAAGCTCACTATAATCTAAA
>CAZYZO010000041.1:0-1085 GCA_964651905.1 uncultured Candidatus Saccharibacteria bacterium
CCGTCTATTCCTTTGAGTTTTAGCCTTGCGGCCGTACTTCCCAGGCGGTCCACTTAACGCGTTAGCTCCGCCACCCAGAGGGTCGATACTCCAGATAGCAAGTGGACATCATTTAGGGCGTGGACTACAAGGGTATCTAATCCTTTTTGCTCCCCACGCTTTCGCGATTCAGGGTCAGAAATGCCCCAGTTATTTGCCTTCGCCTTTGGTATTCCGCACGATATCAACGGATTTCACCCCTACACCGTGCGTTCTAAATAACCTCTGGCACTCTCTAGTTCGCTCATCTCTTTAGCAGGTTCAGGGTTGGGCCCTGAAATTTAACTAAAGATGCGGCGAACCCCCTACTCGCCCTTTACGCCCAATAAATCCGGATAACGCTTGAGGTCTCTGTATTACCGCTGCTGCTGGCACAGAGTTAGCAACCTCTTATTCCTATGGTACCGTCACCCGAAGGTTCTTCCCATAGAAAAGCAGTTTACAACCCGAAGGCCTTCTTCCTGCACGCGGCGTCGCTCGATCAGACTTTCGTCCATTGTCGAATATTCTCGACTGCTGCCTCCCGTAGGAGTACGAGCCGTGTCTCAGTCTCGTCGTTGGGGGTCAAGCTCTCACTTCCCCTACCCGTCATAGCCTTGGTGAGCCATTACCTCACCAACAAGCTGATAGGGCCTAAGCCAATTTCAAAGCGTCTTGCGACTTTATTCCGATTTGCATCGGAAACCATCGGGAATTACCTCCGATTTCTCGGAGCTATGCCCGGCTTTGAGGTATGTACCAAGGTATTACTAACTCGTTCGCCACTCCCCGACTTCCTTGCGGTCATCGGAGCGTTCGACTTGCATGCCTTATCCACGCCGCCAGCGTTCATCCTGAGCTAGGATCAAACTCTCAAAATTAATTACGTCTAATTTTAGAGCTGAAAGCTCAATTCTTAAAATAAAATTAGGGTAACCAGAAAAATTCTGGTTGTTCTCTAAGTTTTTTTGATTTTTTAAATTTTAAAGAACCTGTTTCCATAATTTAGATTATAGTGAGCTTTGCTCAATATATTCTTTAGATTATAGTGAGCTTTGCTCAATATA
>CAZYZO010000042.1:0-1062 GCA_964651905.1 uncultured Candidatus Saccharibacteria bacterium
TGAAAAAGAACGAATTGGAAGAATTGTCCGAATGCACGCCAATAAAAGGGAAGAATTGGAAAAAATGTATGCTGGCGATCTAGGTGCGATAGTCGGTCTGAAAAGCACGACCACCGGCGATACTCTTTGCGATCCTGACAATCCGATTATTTTGGAACAGATTACTTTCCCGGAACCGGTGATTTCCGTGAGAATTGAACCGAAGTCAAAAGCCGATCAAGAGAAACTTGGTTTGGCAATGAGACGATTAGCTCAAGAAGATCCGACTTTTAAAATTAAAGGAGATCAGGAAACTGGCGAGACGATTATTTCAGGAATGGGTGAACTTCATTTGGAAATTTTAGTTGAGAGAATGAAAAGGGAATTTTCCGTTGAAGCCAACGTCGGCAGGCCTCAGGTGGCTTATAAAGAAACGGTTCTCGGTTCAAGCGAGGCCGAAGGAAAATATATCAGACAGTCAGGCGGCCGCGGTCAATATGGCCATGTCTGGCTGAAAGTTAATTCTTTGGAAAGAGGGAAAGGATTTGTTTTTATTGATAAAATTAAAGGCGGAGCTATCCCTCAGGAATTTATTCCGGCAATTGAGAAAGGCGTTAAAGAGACGATTGACAAAGGTGTTTTAGCGGGCTATCCGGTGACTGACGTGGAAGTTACGCTTTATGACGGTTCGTTCCATGAGGTTGACTCTTCGGAAATAGCCTTTAAAATCGCGGCTTCTATGGCTTTTCAAGAAGGCGCAAAAAGAGCAAAACCAGTACTTTTGGAACCGATTATGAAGCTTCAGATGATTGTGCCGATGGATTTTCTTGGCGATGTTACCGGCGATTTAAACGCTAAAAGAGGAAAGATAGAGGCGATTAATAATAGAGTTAATATTAAAGTTATTGACGCTAAGGTTCCTTTAGCCGAAATGTTCGGCTACGCAACAGGATTAAGGTCAATGACGCAAGGCAGAGGTTCGTTCACAATGGAATTTTCTCATTATGAACAAGTGCCACAGAACATTACTCAACAAATTATTGAAGGAAAAAAGTAAAGGGCTTTCTACGAATTTTAGAGTTA
>CAZYZO010000043.1:0-1039 GCA_964651905.1 uncultured Candidatus Saccharibacteria bacterium
TGAGTTTATATGGTTGAAAAAAATAAAAAAACAAAAAAATCCAAAGAACCGCAAAAACAAATCCAGAAAAAAAAGGAAGAAGTTAATCGCCATTGGTATGCGGTCCATACTTATTCGGGGTATGAAGATGCGGTTGAAAGATATTTAAAACAAAGAGTGGAATCATTGGGAATGGATGATAAGATTTTTAACGTGATTGTTCCGAGAGAAAAAAAGTTAAAAATAAAAAACGGCAAGAGAACGGTCATAGAAGAAAAAATCTACCCCGGTTATGTTTTAATTGATATGGTTATGGATGAAGATTCTTGGTATATTGTCAGAAATACACCGCGAGTTACGGGCTTTGTCGGGGCCGAAGGAACGAAGCCGACTCCGCTTTCCAAAGAAGAGGTTGAAACTTTGATGACAAGAATGGCTCCGGAAGCGCCGAGTTTCAAAATTGAATACACGCTCGGCGAAATAGTAAAAATTGTTGACGGTCCGTTTAAAGATAATGAAGGGAAAGTCAGCGAGATTGATCAGGAAAAAGGCAAGATAAAAGTGATGGTGCCGATTTTCGGCCGCGACACGCCAGTGGAAATAGATCCATTACAGGTAAAGAAAATTTAATTTATGGCAAAAGCAATTAAGACAACTTTAAAATTACAGCTTCCGGCTGGAGCAGCCAATCCGGCGCCGCCGGTTGGGCCGGCTCTTGGCCAGCACGGCGTTAATATCGCCCAGTTTTGTCAGCAATTCAATGAAGCCACTAAAACGATGACTGGCGATATTATCCCCGCGGAAATTACCGTCTATGAAGACAGAAGTTTTACTTTTAAACTGAAAACTTCGCCGGTTTCCGCGCTTTTGAAAAAAGCCGCCGGCATTGAAAAAGGTTCGGGCACTACGCCGAAAACAAAAGCCGGCAAAGTTACAAAAGAAGATGTCGTAAAAATCGCCGAGAAGAAAATGCCGGACTTGAATACGGATAATCTGGAAGCGGCTATCAAAATAGTTGAAGGTGCCGCTCGTTCAATGGGAATTGATATAATTAAATAAA